>JASFPY010000066.1:0-8276 GCA_050115755.1 Desulfobacteraceae bacterium
TTCGTTGGGTGAAGAGATTCGAGTCGATGATGATTTCGAAGATGATCTAACAAACGCCCTGGGCGTTGAAACCGAATCTGATATAAATATGGCAGCCCCGTCATCCGATGCGGAAGAATTTGATTTTGAAATGGATTCAAGTGAAATTTCAAAAAAAATCGACCGGTTGGAAACTATTTTTTTCGATGAATCCGAAGCAGAGGATGAACTCGACGAGGCTGCTGAACCGGAAGCAGAGACGTTCTGGTCGGCTGTATCGGAGAGCGGAGATGAAACCGATGAACTTTCTGAAAAATTCGACGGGCTGGAAGACATTTCTTTCGATGATTCAGAAATAGAGGACGAGTTCGACGAAGGTGCTGAATCAGAAATGGAGACTTCAGGAGCGGCTGTATCAGACACAGGCGATCAAACCGATGAGATTTCTCGGAAAATCGATCGGCTGGAAAACACTTTTTTCGACGAATCTGAAGCAGAGGCCAAACTTGATGAAGATGATGAATCAGAAGCAGAGACCGTCGAAGCGGTCGTATCTGAGACCGGTAAGGAAACCGATGAGAGCGATATTGAGACCCCCGACGTTGAGCCCCCACAAGCGCCACCAGCGGATGGTGCGTTAGCCGCCTTAGCCGGTGCCAGCCAGGAACAAATCGAAAAATCTATCGAACGGATCATTCAGCAAAATTTTTCCGGTAAGATCGAATCCATGGTTAAGCAAACCATTGAAAAAGCGGTCTCAACAGAAATCGATCGGCTTAAAAACATTTTGCTGGAAGACGCGGGCGATGAGGATTTTTAAACAATAAAAATACTATATTTTCTATCGTGACTGTGCTAATACCTGGTTTCAGGTAATCCCAGGGGATTATTCAATAATCCCCTTTTCGCGTTAAGGGAGCCGTCTGCATCAATTTGAGACTCTTGTTTGAGTATGTTTGCTGAAGGATAGGGTATCTAATGAAATCAAATTTACTTGAAAAAGCCTATGAGCCGCATGAAGTTGAAAAACGCTGGTATCGGTACTGGGAAGAGCAGGATCTGTTTGCCGCCGAAGAAAAAAGCCCTCAAACAGCCTATTCGATTGTTATCCCGCCGCCGAATGTTACCGGTGCCTTGCATATGGGCCACGCCTTGAACAACACCTTGCAGGATGTACTTTGCCGCTACCGGCGGTTATGCGGAGACAATGTGCTCTGGATGCCGGGAACGGATCATGCCGGTATAGCCACTCAAAACGTGGTCGAGAAAAAACTGGCCGCCGAGGGCACCGATCGTTACCAGCTGGGCAGGCAAAAATTTATTGAGGCGGTCTGGGAGTGGCGAAAAAAATACGGCGGCGAAATCATCAATCAGTTAAAACGCCTTGGCGCTTCCTGTGATTGGAATCGCGAACGCTTTACCATGGATGAAGGATTGTCGCAAGCGGTGCGCAAGGTTTTTGTGGAGCTCTACCGAGATGGCCTTATCTATCGTGACAATTACATTATCAACTGGTGTCATCGGTGCCACACGGCCCTGGCCGATCTTGAAGTCGAACACGAAGAACGCGACGGTCATCTGTTTCATATTCGTTACCCGTTTGCAAAAGGCGACGGCGATATTGTGGTGGCCACCACACGGCCTGAGACGATGCTGGGTGATACAGCCGTAGCCGTGCACCCGGATGATGAACGCTACCGGAATCTTGAATCAGAATCGGTTATTCTCCCGTTGATGGAGAGAGAAATTCCGATCATCAAAGACAGCTATGTGGATATATCGTTCGGTACCGGCGGTTTGAAGGTAACTCCGGCCCATGACCCCAATGACTTTGAAATCGGAATGCGCCACCGACTGCCCGCAATTAAAGTTATCGGAGATGACGGCAAAATGACGTCGGATGCCGGAAAATTTGCGGGTCTGGATCGTTTTGAAGCCCGCAAGGCGGTTATTGAGGCATTGAAGGAAGAAAAGCGCCTTGAAAAAATCGAGCCCTATCGGCACAGCGTCGGACACTGCTATCGCTGCCACACAATGGTGGAGCCAAACCTTTCTAGGCAATGGTTTGTAAAAGCAAAACCCTTGGCCCAAAAAGCGATTGAAGCCGTCAAATCCGGCCAGACCCGTATCATTCCCGATACATGGGCCAAAACCTACTATGACTGGCTGGAAAATATCCGCGACTGGTGTATTTCCCGCCAGATCTGGTGGGGCCATCAGATACCGGCCTGGACCTGCGGGGGTTGTAATGAAATGATTGTTTCCATGAAAACGCCCCGCTCCTGCCCCCAATGCGGTGCAACAGAGCTGGTGCAGGAAACCGATGTACTGGATACCTGGTTCAGTTCGGCCCTGTGGCCGTTTTCAACCATGGGTTGGCCGGAAAAGACCCCTCTGCTAGAAACGTTTTACCCCACATCGGTGCTGGTAACCGCTTTTGACATCCTCTTTTTCTGGGTGGCGCGCATGATGATGATGGGCATTCAATTCATGAAAGAGGTTCCCTTTAAAGAGGTATATGTTCATGCGCTCGTTCGCGACGAAGAAGGCAAAAAAATGAGTAAATCAACGGGCAACGTCATCGACCCGTTAACGGTCATCGAGCAGTACGGCACCGATGCATTTCGCTTTACCCTGGCGGCTTTCGCCGCCCAGGGCCGGGATGTCAAAATGTCGGAAAAGCGCATCGAAGGCTACCGTCATTTTGTCAACAAACTTTGGAATGCCGCCCGCTTTGCGCTGATGCACCTCGATCAACCATACGAGAAGATCGATTTCAAAAATCTCTCGCTTCCGGACCGCTGGATTCTATCACGGCTCAATCGGGCCACCCGGACAGTGGCCGAGGCTCTCGATAGCTATTGCTTTAACGATGCGGCCTCGGGGATCTACAATTTTGTGTGGCATGAATTTTGTGACTGGTATCTTGAGGCGATCAAACCGGCCCTGTATGAAAAAGAAGGTTCGCAAAAAAGGGAGATCACCTTGGGGGTTTTATGGCGCGTCATGCATGACACGCTGATCCTGCTACACCCGTTTATGCCGTTTGTCACCGAAGAGATCTGGCACAAAATGCCTGGGACCCAAGGATCCATTATGAAGGCCGAATTTCCGTCAGCGGATTTGAACCGGCCTGATACCGGCATTGAAACTGAAGTGGAATCTCAAATGAACCTGTTAATCGAGCTCATTTCCGCTGTGCGAAACATCCGGGGGGAAATGAATATTTCGCCTTCAATTAGCCTGGCGGCCACGGTTCAAACCACGGATTCGAGTATTAAAAACATCACCGAGACGCATCGGGACATCATCATCAACCTTGCCAAGCTGGGCGCTTTTAAAGTCACCGAAAACGCCGCAAGGCCGAAATCTTCAGCCACAGCCGTAATGGGCGGCGCCACCATATTTGTTCCCCTGAAAGGAGTCATTGATTTCAGCAAAGAAGCCCTGCGGCTGGAAAAAGAAATGAATAAACTGGAAAAAGAACTGGCAGGGGTTTCAAAGAAGCTGGCAAATGATAATTTTCTGAAAAAGGCCCCGCATGATGTGGTCGAGCAGGTAAAGGCAAAACATGCCGGCCTTCAGGAAAAGCGGCAGAAATTAGCGTCTCATCTTGAACGGATCAAAAAACTCGATACCTGAGCTGCGCGGTTCAACTTAGGTATAATTTAAATTTCAGCTGCGGGTTCCGCGAATCGCGACGCGACAATGATACCATTACGTGATACAACGCCTACCCGAAATTACCCCGTTGTCAACACTGCAATTATCGGCATCAATGTAGCCGTTTATCTGATTCAACTTCTTCAGGGCCATGAAATCAACCGATTTATCTATATTTACGGCCTGGTGCCGGCGCGCTACTCGATTCCCCAGATTGCCGGATATTTTACGACAGGCCAGCAGATTTTCTCATTTATTTCATTTATTTTTTTGCACGGCAGTTTCTGGCACCTTCTGGGCAACATGTGGTCACTTTATATTTTCGGCGATAATGTCGAAGACCGCCTGGGGCCCATCCGCTATATGCTATTTTATCTGTTGTGTGGTATTGCCTCCGGGCTTTCCCACCTGATATTAAATCTGCAGTCAAATATACCAACGATCGGAGCCAGCGGCGCCATTGCCGGGGTCATGGGTGCCTATTTTATTCTGCATCCCAGATCAAAGATTCTAACGCTCATTCCGATTTTTTTTATTCCTTATTTCCTCAACATCCCGGCATATATTTTTCTCGGCCTGTGGTTTCTTTTGCAGTTTATCAATGCCGCCGGCAGCCAGGGAACCGCAGGTGGTATTGCCTGGTGGGCACATATCGGCGGATTTGTATTCGGCATCGTGTTTTTGAAGCTATTTACTGCTCTGCCGGATACAGGCGTATCCCGTCAAATGCGTCAATTCACCGCCAAAAAGAAAACACCGCGCCTGCAGGTCATTCGTCCGGCAAGTTCCGGAGCAGACCCGAACCTGTATGCGCTGATCAGGATCACACCGCAGGAGGCTGTCAGCGGTACCCGTAAAGTGGTCAATATTCCGCTGGGATTTCAAAAAAGGATGTTTAACGTAAGGGTGCCGGCCGGCATTCAGGAAGGCACCGTTCTGCGACTCAAAGGCCTCGGGCAGCGCCAGGGAGCGCGCCAGGCAGGTGACTTGTTCCTGAAGGTCACCATTGAGTCTTAAAATTCGACAACGCGGACGACGAGTACGAGCACGAAGATAAACGTAATGCATATGGAATTTTAAATCGTACTCGTTCTCGTCCTCGATAATCAAGCGACACCAGAAGTTTAGGCACTTTAGCTCACTTTAGTCATTTTAGGCATTTTGAACGCTTTTAGGCTTTTCGTTTGGACTTTTCAGGGGGTTCGGCCAGCAGGACGGAGACGCGGTTGCGCCCATTTTTTTTGGAAAGGTACATGGCCTTGTCTGCTCGCCGGATAAATGCGGACAATTCTTCTTTCGGAAAGTACTGGGTGACACCGATGCTGATGGTAATTTTGGCGTTTTTATTGGGTATCGGCCTGAATTTTTCAGATTCCAGGGAGGCGCGGATACGCTGGGCCACTGTTTTGGCTTCTTCTCCATTGGTTTCCGGAAGGATCACCGTAAACTCTTCACCACCATAGCGATAGGCAGAGTCATTTGTTCTCAGACAGGATTTGATGATCTGACTGAATCGCACCAGCACCTTGTCACCTTCCAGATGCCCGAAATTGTCATTGAATTCTTTGAAGTTATCGATGTCCAGCAGCAGCAGTGAAAGCGGGTGTTTGTATCGGTTGTAACGGTCAACTTCCAGTTCAAGCTGGGAGTAAAATGAGCGTGAATTATAAAGTTTGGTGAGACCGTCGGTGGTGGCAAGTTTTTGCAGCTTTTGCATCATACGGGTGCGTTCGGAGCTGAGCTGGCGCTCTTTAAGCACACGCCTCAACCTGAGCAGCAGTTCTTCAAGCCGCACGGGTTTAATGACAAAGTCACTGGCACCAATATTGATGGCTTCTTCATAAGAATAGTCGTCGCTGTACCCGGTCACAACAATGACATCCGAGCCGTTTTTCTGCTTGATGACCTTTGTGAGTTCAAGACCACCCATTCCAGGTAATCGAATATCGGTAATGACAACAGAAAAATTATTTTTTTCAATCAAATCAAGCGCTTCTTCAGCAGATGAGGCTGCCAGCGTGCTGAAACCGGCATTGGCAATATATTCATCCATTGTATTTCTGACGCTTAAATCATCATCAACGATTAATACATTAATATCTGAGTTCTTTTTTTTCATAAGCGTCATTGGATGGTTAGCCTGGACAGGCCCGCAAAGCCCAGCTTGACAGTAATTGAAAAAATTTGATAGGTAAACGCTTTTATCTTATTTATGCTATTAATATATCAGAAAGGCAATTTGTGTCAACTGACTTTTAGATTCTTCAACACTTTCAGGTGCCTATCGAAATTAAGATGCAGCAGCGCGCTCGGGAAAAACGATGTTTAAGATGCAAAATATTAGAAATTTCAGCATTATTGCCCATATTGATCACGGCAAATCCACCTTATCCGATCGCCTCATCCAGATTGCCGATATCGTTGAAGACCGTGATTTTAAGGACCAGATTCTCGACACCATGGATATTGAGCGGGAACGGGGGATCACCATAAAAAGTCAGACGATTTGTTTGCCGTATACCGCCAATGATAAGCATACCTATTTTTTAAACCTGATTGATACTCCCGGGCATGTGGATTTTACCTATGAGGTTTCACGAGCCCTGGCTGCCTGTGAAGGGGCGTTGCTGTTGATTGATGCCAGTCAGGGTGTTGAAGCTCAGACCCTGGCCAACTTGTACCTGGCTCTAGAGCATAATCTTGAAATAATCCCGGTTATCAATAAAATTGACCTTCCATCTGCCGATATCGACCGCGTTCTGATGCAGATTGAAGAGGACCTGGGGCTTGATCCGGAAAAGGCGCTTAAGGTCTCAGCCAAGCAGGGACTGGGAATTGAACAAGTCCTTGAGACCATTGTTAGAGATTTACCTCCGCCCGGTGGTGACACGAACCAACCCTTACAGGCCCTGATTTTTGATTCACATTACGATTCCTACCGCGGCACGATTGTTCACCTGCGCATCTTCTCCGGAAAGATAGCGCCGGGAGACACCATTATTTTCACATCCAACAAGGCAGCATACCGGGTCGAAGAGGTGGGCGTTTTTCAGCTTGAACGCGTTCCCATGCAAACGCTTTCCGCCGGCCAAGTGGGTTATATTATTGCCGGAATAAAGACGATCAGCGATACCCGCTGCGGTGACACCATTACCCACAAGAATCGTCCCTGCGACTCTCCACTACCGGGATTTAAAATAACGAAACCGGTGGTTTTTTCTTCTATATACCCGACCGCCTCGGATGGTTACGAAGACCTGGCGGAAGGTATGGAAAAGCTTGAGCTAAATGATGCCGCCCTGGTATATGAAAAGGATACATCGGCGGCCCTGGGTTTTGGCTTTCGCTGCGGCTTTTTGGGGCTTTTACACCTTGAAGTCGTCCAGGAGCGGCTGGAACGTGAATATGACCTTTCGCTTATTCTGACAGCACCATCGGTTCGATACCAGGTGGTCCTGAATGACGGCTCAGAAATGACCATCGATAATCCCGCATATTATCCTGAACCGACGACAATTGCGAAAACTTATGAACCCTATATTCGGGCGGGCATTATCGTGCCGGCTCGCTACATGGGGACGATGATGAATCTGTGTTTGGAGCGGCGCGGTATCAGCAAAACCTACCATTATCTCACCAGCGATCGTCTCGAAATGATATTCGAGATGCCGCTTGCAGAAGTCATTTATGACTTTTATGACCATCTCAAATCCTTGACCCAGGGTTACGGCTCCTTTGATTACGAGTTGATCGATTATCGCGAAACCGATCTGGTCAAAATGGACATTTTAATCAACGGTGAACGGGTGGATGCTTTGTCGCAGCTGGTGCACCGCGACAATGCCGTTGCCAGGGCCAGAGTGGCCTGTGAAAAGCTGAGGCAGGAGATTCCAAAGCAGATGTTTAAAATTGCGATCCAGGGAGCAATCGGCGGAAATATTATCGCTCGCAAGACAATCTCTGCCCTCAGAAAGGATGTCACTGCCAAATGCTACGGGGGCGATATCACCCGCAAACGCAAACTGCTTGAAAAGCAGAAGAAGGGCAAAAAGCGGATGAAAATGGTCGGCAAGGTGATGATTCCCCAGTCGGCTTTTCTGGCGGTGCTCAAGTCAGACACCGACTAGCATCTTTTACTAAAATGAATTTTTCTCCGCTTATCTGCGGCCTGCATGAAAATTATAGCAGAGCGCATGGCGCATAGGGCATAGAGTAGGAAATCTGAACTGAACTAAGTCACAACTTTCATCTGTCCACGCTTTGCACTGTGCGCTATGCCCTATGCCGCGAGTCTTGCGCCTTGCGCTATGGGCCGTGCGTCTTATATTGCGCTTGAAGATAAATCAATGATCGTGTAAACCCTATTCCACTCTACAATTAATTGCTGGGGGCCATTATGGGTAAAACAGTTGCTGAAAAAATTTTCGATGCGCACCGCATCGACAATCCGTCTGATAACATTCACGTGTTGCGCCTCGATGCCGTGTTCTGTCATGAAATTACAACCCCCACAGCCATCAACGATCTGATCGCAAGGGACAAAGATCGGGTCTTTGACTCGCGGAAGATTAAAGCGGTAATCGACCATGTCTCTCCCGCCAAAGATTCAAAAACCGCCAACCAGGGAAAAATCT
>JASFPY010000067.1:0-8186 GCA_050115755.1 Desulfobacteraceae bacterium
CCTGGGGACTTAAAACGATTTGTTCGGGCGCCAGAGCACCCGGGCAAAACGCTGCGGGTTTTTGACGGGTCACGCAACTGCCGCAGCAGCGGCAGCTATCATGGGCATGCCAGGCGGTGGCCCGGGAGCGGGGTTCGAACTGGGTGACGGTTTGCTCATACGTCAATGCTGCATTCAGAATATCCCCGGGTGAATACCAGGTGCCGTCTTTGATTTTGCTGAAATGCCAGGAATGACATTTGCGGCATGAAAAATTACACCCGGACTGGTAAATGGACAGGTAGTTCTCCGGGCGGGAGAGGTGAACGGAAGTAATGAGGCGGTAAATTTGATTGTTTACACTTTTCAGCGTGACCCGGCAGGCCAGCCGGCGCTTACCTTCGGCCTCCACCGCACAGCTGCCGGCTGAAAAGCCCTGTTCTTTTAAATGGCATTCGGGTGCTTTCACTTTAAATGGATTTTACGAAATTTGTAATCAAATAACAAATCTCATTTTCCACTTGACACGAAATTCGTGTTGCACTAATTTTGTGTTATGAAAAATGTAACCATCACACTCGATGAAGAGGTGGCCCGCTGGGCTCGAATTCGGGCAGCTGAAAACAATACGAGCGTTTCTCGTCTTGTGGGCGAAATGCTTCGGGATAAAATGGATGAGGAAAAAAGCTATCAGATGGCGATGGAACAGTACCTCTCGCAACCTCCCACAGCGCTCAAGGACCCAGTAGCAAAATATCCAACCCGCGAGGAACTCTATGGCCGCTAAGGTCTTTGTCGACACGAACGTACTTGTTTACAGCAGGGACGCATCCGAGCCGCCGAAACAAGCACAGGCTATGGACTGGTTGCGCCATCTTTGGAACACACATACAGGCCGTTTGAGCTATCAGGTTCTACAGGAATTTTATATTACGGTTACGGAAAAGCTGGATCCGGGGCTGGACCGTGAAAGCGCCCGGAGGGATATTCGATCTCTATTACCGTGGCGCCCGGTCGCAGTGGACAACCGGGTTTTTGGCGGCGCCTGGCATATTCAGGATCGTTTCGGGCTGTCCTGGTGGGATGCGCTAATTGTTTCCGCTGCGCAGGTGTCCGCTTGTCACTATTTGCTTACGGAAGACCTTCAGGATGGCCAGGTGTTCGGAGACCTGCAGATCATCAACCCCTTCCAAACGGCCCCTGAAAAATTGGAATCCTAGTTTCAGGTTCGTCAACAAAATCAAAAAATTTTACCAGGACGCAAATTTTGCTATTCATAGACATAACCAAACAAAAACATATCGGGGCGACTACCACAACATCTTGTGGCCATTACTAGCATGTTTTACGGAGACAAGGGATCACATTTGATGTCGATAAACTTGTTCAAATAATAGATACCCAATCCGCGGCCACCGATGTAGTCTTTTGCCATGGTGGGCTCCATTGGACGAGCGCTGCAAGCGCCGCTTGTCAGGTCAACAAGAAGAATTTTTCCCATCCATCCGTTCATGCTTTACTCCCCTGCGGTAAAGTGCGGTTGTGCCCCTGTTGATCCAAATAGAGATTCAGATATTCGTAATCCCCGGTCAACCGGCCGTTGTAGACGATGACCGCCCTTCTGACCTCGGGCGGCAGGCCCGAGGCGCCCAGCGAGCTATCGTAATCGGCCGACAGCAGTCCGGGGACAAAAGGCCTGAACTGGTTGCTGAAAAACGACGAGGAATCCATGGGCAGTTCGCAGGGCAGGTTGTCCACGGCCAGCAATACGATCCCCTCTCCCAGATGGCCGTCCTCAATCGTTCCCGCGGCAGGATCGACCCGGTAGGCCGGCATATCGCTATCCGTGGATTTTACATTGCACTCGATCGAACCGCGGATGTCGCAGGTGATGTCTGCAATTCCACTGAGCCTGGGGGTTGGCGTGCTTTTGGCCATCCGTTTTAAGCCCGCCCACGTCACGAACCGGGGATAGCGTTTTTCCCAGTAGACAGCGTTGACCAGCAGTGTGAAACTGGGCAGAAACTGGTCGAACCGGCTCTCGTAGCGTTCCGGGTGGTTGTAATATTCCTGCAGGTCGAAGACAGCCCCGTCCGCCTTGGGTCTCACCAGGTCCTGCTCCTTGAAAACCGTCAGATAGACGGTATGCCGGTCGCCCTGATCTCGGCCCACCCAGTCGTTGACCGCATCGGCTGAAATGCGCTCTGTGGGCAGGCAGTCGAAGATCTGCTGGGCGCCGCCGGACACGTTGCCGTATCCAAGGATGCCGATCGTCAAGGGGCATAATCGCCGGGGCAAACCGTCCTTTTGAATGCGGCCACTGATTTCACTGAGGTGCTCGCAGGCCGCCTTCACCGATTCGTACTGGTGCGCGCGCCGAACTTCGGCAAATGGGGTCTCGAGACCCTTTGCGGCCCAGTGCTCGCCCATGAGCGATAGCAGGTCGACAGCACCGGCATCCCCAGCGTAGGGACCGAAATAAATCAAGCGACGGCCCTCTGCGTCGGTGATCCGTTCGAAGTCGATGAGGGTAGAGCCGCTGTCTATGATCCGCTGCAGCAGCGGCATGTTATCCTTCTGCCCTTTTACGGTGTGAGAAAAAAAGACATAGGTCTTGTTGTCCAGGATCTTTTCGACCGGTATTTCCTTGACGCCGAGGATGACATCCCCATCGGCCATGCCCACGCAGCTGCCGGCACCGGCTGCCCCGTATTGATCTTCTCCGAAAAACCTCTTTTCGGATTTCTCCACAAAGGCTCTGGCGCCGGTTTCGTTGATGATTTCCCGCAGGTCTTCCGGTACAAGTGGTGCTCTGCGTTCCCAGCGGTTTTTGTCTTCTGCACGAATCAGCAAAGTTTTCAATTTCTCAATCTCCCCAATAACTGAGCTCATCAGTGTCCAGGTCGGAGCGACGTTCTTTGAAATGGATACCCAGGCGCTCACATTCGGCCAGCACTTGCTTGTAGATTTCCGCTGAAACCGGCCGCAACACACCCGTCTGGGCGATCTTGCCCTCGGCGACCAGGCTGGCCGCTATCCCCGCCGGGTATCCCACCGTTCGTGCCATTGAGCTGTCGCCCCCGGGATCGCCGCGGTGGATGAGGGTGGACTGGATGCGCTGGCGGGGCAGATCGGGATAAATGGCTTCGAATTCGTGATGCATCACTAGAAGATCCATCTCCCCTTCATCGTAAATCAATCGATGCTTGAGGGTGTGGGAGAACATCTCGAACACCGAGGCAGTGCCGATCCTCAACTTGCGGTCGGAGAGCAGTCCCAGCCACTCCAATTTCTTGAGTGTCAGGGAGTGCTCCGGGATCTTGAGATAGGCGGCAACACCCGCCCGTATGTTCGTCTCCGGGCAGTTGACGATGTTGGCCAGCACCTCGCGGGGGGTGACCTCATCGAAGTCGAACTTCATTTTGCGATTGAGCAGTCCCAGCTGTTTGATGAAGTCCCAGGTTTCGCAATAGCCGATGTTTCGCAGGGTGCCGCGATACATGCCTGAGGCGTCTTCGATCCCGTATATCTCCAGATAGGGCAGGGCGTCGCGGTTGACGTAGGCTTCGAAGACGCCGCCGCCGGGAACGCTTTTCAGCCAGTAATGCTTGAATAGGTCGCTTCCGGGTACTTCGTAAACCTTGCCGTGCTCCATGTAACGCCCGTCGTTGGTGGCCGCCAGCATAGCCCCCTCCGGGCTCCAGGAAAACTTGTACCCCAAGGGATTGTTGTTGCTTTCCAGGGCAGGAAGGCCACCACAGTAAGAAAAGAAACTGTCGATCCTTCCCCCTTCGGCGCGGACGGCATCGATAATCTGCATGGCCGACATGTGATCGAGGCCCGGGTCCACACCGACCTCGTTGAGAAAGATCAGGCCCTTGTCTCGCGCTTCACGATCCATGGCCTGCATTTCCTCCTTGACATAGGAGGTGGTTACCATGTGCTTGCCGTGGGTCAGGCACAGTTTGGCGATCACCGGATGCAGGGTCCAGGGCAAGAGACTGACAACGATGTCGGCCGCCGTGATGGTTCGTTCCAGCATCGGGGCGTCTTTGGCGTCCAACGCGACGGCCCGGCCGCCGGGGTGTCCGGCGACAAGAGCTTCGGCCTTTTCCGGGGTCCGGCTGGCCACAACCACCTCCACGCCCTCTTTTTCCAACAGGTAGCCGACCGCGGGGCGCGCCACCGCTCCGGCTCCCAAGATCAGTACTTGTTTCATGATGCCTCCATGTACAAAACGATTAAATTCTCAGAATCTTAACACGAAATCTATTCCCCAAATGGATATATGTTGCTACATTTGTAGCAACATATATTGAAACGTCAGTCAATTTGTCAAGATATTTTGTATTTTGACACAATTTTTATTTTAACATATTTTTATTGATATTAAATGAGGTAATCATAGCTGTTTACTTTTCATATACTGACGCAAAACTGAACTCGACCTTGATTCATTATCAGATTGATAAAACGGAAATTTGGCATTATTGTTGCCATATAGATAGCAACTTATAGTGAGGACACATCGATGGATATAGCGGCAATACTAAGGGATTTTGCCTTTTCAAAATATGAATCATCATGCTACCTGGCCCTGCTTGCAAAACATCCGGCAAACGGGTCTCAGCTTAGCAAAATTTCCGGTATAGCGCGGTCCAGAATTTATGATGTTCTCCGCAGCCTGGCAACCAAAAGTGTTATTTTTGAGATTGATAAAGGACTCTATGTGCCATTACCCTTTGGGGAATTGAAAAAGCGACTGCGCAGCCAGTTCGAATCAAACCTGAAAATCCTGGAGGATCAGCTGAATGCCATGATTGATGAGTCCAAATTCGAATACCTGTTAACGCTGAACGGCGTCAAGGAGGTCCTTTCCAAAGCAGCGGATATTATCGATTCCGCCAGACAAGAACTCTACCTGCGTCTCTTTCCAGATACCTGGGAGCGCTTAAAGGATCATATCGAAGCGGCTATTCAGCGGGGAGTTGGTGTCCGCTATATTGCTATGGGTTCCATGGATCTGCATTACAAAATACAAATTTTTCACCCTGATCTCGAACATCTTAAGGATAAAATCGGGGGAGAATCCATCGACATAATAGCCGATAAGAAAGAAGCCTTAGCAGGCATTTTCGAAAAAGACAGGGTTCACCATTCACCTTTTATATGGACTCGAAACCACTGGTTTGTCATTGCCAATCGCGATAGCCTTCGTCACGACTTCTATCATTATTTCCTGGATAAACTGTATGAAAAGGGAAAATCGCTTTCAACTCGTGATAAACAAATTTATAAATTCATTAAGGCCGATGATTAGCGAAGTCTTAGAATCGATTCGGCGTTTCCAGAATAACACCAGGCTTTAAGACGATAGGACACTGATGCTGGTAAAGATTGATAACGTGGATTATTGAATATTGTAAATTGAATATGATCCCTCATTTGGAATCACCTGAATTATCCCGATCGGTGGGCGGCGCCTTTATCATGGAAAAGCCGGGGATCAATGTATGGGTACTGATGATTCCCGGTAGCTGGCGGATCCTTTCGTGCACAAACTGGGAAATGACTTCAGCATCCGAACTGAGCAGGTCTCGTATCAGCTCCACTTTCACCAGTAAATCCACGTCTCCGTGCACGGAATAAATCTCTTTGACTTCATCGAGGGCATAGCGTTTTTCGATTAGGTTAATCTCTTTACTGGTCTGAAGGTTCATGAGTATGAAACGGTCGTACCACTTTTCATTTGCGGATATTCGAAGCCTTTTAATTCAGCCATTTTTTTCGAAACCCCTCCATATTTTGCTCAATGAACTTATTTATTGTCAGTGTATGACCAAATCACCCAAATAAGGATTATTTAAAGCGTTTACGATCGGTTCCAGGTCGACCTTTTTCCAGGCAGCCCAGGATATATTTTGCCAGTGCAACGGCACAAAAGCCGCATCTTCAAACAGAAGCTTTTCCACCCGTTGGAGCAGTTCGCTTCGTTTGACAAGATCGAGCTCCGATTGGCTTCTAAGCACCAGGTCATCCACGATTGGGTTACAGTCGCCGCCGCTGTTGTCCTGTCCGTAGCCGGTGGCCATTAAAGCCTTTCGCATCCTCTGGCATCGAAAGATGTCATCACCCCCGAAGACCTGGTCGGGATTCCGCTGTTAAAACCCTTGCCCACCGGACCGCTCACCTGGGAAGAGGAAGAGCAGATCTTACAGAAAGCCGGCGTAGAACCCAGATACGTAACGGCCTATCATACCTCTCACACCGGCTACGCCATGATCGCCCATGACCTCTGTATCGGCTTGATGGAGCCCTTCGCCGCCCAACACTGGCGCAACGAGGTTACTTTGCGCCCGTTTCGTCCGCGGGTGAAATTGACCTACGCCTTGGCATACCCATCCCCACAGATCCCATCAAAACTGATTTACGAATTCAGCGAAGCCATCAGGGAGGCTTTTAGGAACTGGACGATTCCCGCCTAATGGTGCCGTAAAAAGTATAGCTTTCTCGCAGCCTGGCAAATCCAAAATGAAAATAAAAAGGGCATGATTGGTTTTTTGTGATTACAGCAATGTACAGGCTGGGCGGGTTTGGGTCAAGCGTTGGGGGTCGCGGCCATTCAGACTCAAGTTGGATTTTATGATTGAATCAATAATTCTCAAGTGTTTTGAGGAACCTCTATATGTTGCGGTTGTTCGTTACACAGCAAGCGTATACATTCGTGCCTGATTAAAACATTATGAACGCATCAGAGAGCTTGTGTATTGGAGAGCGTAATCTAAAAGAACTGGATAGCGAAATAGTATATTATAATGGTGTGGATATGATCTGCTGGTCAGACTCTAACGATGACACTGCCAGCGATTGCGAGCAGCACATTTGCAAAGGCATATGATCCGACGTATCCCAGCGTGGGAAGCGTGCTCTTGGCGCGGTTATTAATCTGTTGCAGGGCGGCGGTACTCGTCATGGATCCTGCAATGGCACCCAGCAATAGGGCGACATTCATCCGCATCAGATAACAGCCAACAAGGAAACATATCAGAACAGGAATAAGGGTCACCGCAGCTCCGGCCAATAGCAGTTTGAGACCGGCGTCCTGGAATGTATCCATGATGTCCGTTCCGGCGCTGACGGCCACAGAGGAAATGAACAGCATCATCCCCAGCTCCATGATGACGTAGCGCGCGGCGGCGGGCAGTCTGCCGACAACAACGTACCGTGAGTTCAACAGGCCGAATATAATCCCTGAGGCCAATACACCGCCTGCCGAGCCGAGTCCGATCTTGATACCACCAAGACTTATGCTGGGGATGCCCATCAAGAGCCCCAGTGCAATGCCAAACGCGAAGCTCACCAGATCGGTTTCTTTCCATCGGCTTTCTTCGAATCCAAGTTGCCTGGCCAGATCTTTAAGTTGAGTGGCGTTTCCGGTGAGCACCAGGATATCGCCGCGGGACAGCTTCAAGTCGGGGCGCCGGGGGAGGTCCACGCCCCCGCGTGTTAAACGCGTGAGCGAGCAGTGATAATTTCGAGCAAAGTTCATTTCTGCCAGGCTCTTGCCTTCAAATGATTTATTCGAAAGCACGATGCTCATTGTCTCAATGGAGCGGTCAAGAAGTTCCTGATCAAAAATCTCGGGGCCGAGCATCTCAGCTATACGTTTGTGTGCGCTATGCTTTGCGACCACTGCAACGATATCCCCCAGTTGCAGCCTTGTGTCGTAATCCGGCGTGAACACCTCGCCGTCGCGTCGGATACGAGGCACCGCCGCAGCAAGACCGTATACCTTGTCATCCATCTCCCGATCGACGATTTGCTCTCTATCCACGTGATAGGTCCGCACAGTGGGCGTCTCCTTGATTTTCATGGCTTCGGCCGTATCTTGTCGGCTGCGAATCCAGGACAGTTCCGTCAACTGATGGGCTTTTTTTACTAAGTCGATTCGGAAGATGGCGGGAATGAAATTGATGAATAATATAAGTCCGCTCAGGCCGAAAACATATGTGATTGCATAAGAGGCCGAAAGATTGGCGACCACACCTTGCTGTGTTAAACCTCCCGCAATCCTGACGCCCTGATCCAGCGCATCCCGGGCTGCCACCAGTGTTGGCGTGCTGGTGAGCGCACCCGCCAGTATCCCCGAAGCGTATCCCTGCTCCAACTCAAACGCATGTGAGATCACCACCGTCAGGGCTGCGGCT
>JASFPY010000068.1:0-8186 GCA_050115755.1 Desulfobacteraceae bacterium
TTTACGCGTATCGGCTTGGTGGCGCCGAGTGGCAAAAATTCGCGGGTTTCTAAAAAGCGCAGGAGTTTACTTTGGACCGCCTGACTGATATTGCTGATTTCATCAAGAAAAACCGTCCCCTGATCCGCCAGTTTAAAAATGCCGTCTTTATCGCTTTGCGCTCCCGTAAAAGCACCCTTGACATGGCCGAATAATTCGCTTTCCAATAAACTGCTCGATAGGGTTCCACAGTCGACAGCAAAAAAGACATTCTCGCTCCTGCGGCTGTTGGCATGCACGGCTCTGGCCACAAGCTCTTTACCGGTTCCGCTCTCTCCATAAACAAGGACGGTGGAATCGGTCGGTGCCACTTTTTGGATCATGGTGATCACCTGTTTGATTTTGGGGCTTTTTCCGATAAGTTGATGTGAAAGCGCCGTGCGTTTTTGCTTTTGCTGCTGCAATTTTTGATTTTGCCGCCGGATTTCCCTCTCGGCCACAGCCTGCCTGACAATGGCCCGCAGTTCATCCGGCGTAAACGGTTTGGGAAGGTAATCCAGGGCACCCATTTTCATGACTTCCACGGCCGAAGAAACGCTGGCGTAACCGGTCATAACAATCACCATCGTGTCGGGATAAGCGTCTTTTACCCGCCGTAAAACTTCCATACCGCCCAGGCTGCTCATTTTTAAGTCGGTCAGGATGACATCAAATGGTTCGGCATCCATCATTTTTAAAGCATCATGCCCATTCAGCGCATAGCTGACGTCGTAATCCCGTTTTGCCAGTATCTTGGTGCAGCTCTGGCAAATATTCAGTTCGTCATCGACCACCAAGATACGAGGATTTTCAGACGGCATCTTTTTCTCCGGATTCGACCGGGAATTTAATGGTAAATATCGTTCCACGGCCTAATTTGCTGAAAGCATCGATCGTTCCGTTGTGTTGCTCGATGATTCCGTGCGTTATGGCCAATCCAAGTCCGGTGCCTTCATCCTTGGTGGTAAAAAATGGGTCAAAAATTTTAACGAAATCCTTTTCAGCCATCCCATGTCCCGTGTCGCTTATGGAAATGTCAACACGCTCCTGATATTTTTTGTAGGCTGTGGAAATAAAGATGGACCCGCCGGGTTCAGTGGCTTCAATGGCGTTGATAATCAAGTTTATGAATGCCTGCTGGATTTGGCCTTTATCCAAAGATAGGCGCGGAATATTCTCATCCATCTCATAGTTTATGACCACATCTTTAAAGGCAGCCTGTTTTTGTGTCAGCGTGAAACTCTCTTTGACAATGTCATTGATGTCGCATGGCTTGCGGGTGGGGGTGGACTGGCGGGCAAAATCCAGCAGGCTGGTCACAATTTTACGGCAGCGCAGCGTTTCTTTGGTGATGGTTTCCAGCTCCTGATAACTGGGGTCCTGCGGTTCAAGCTCCTCCTGGACCAGCATGGCGGTGGTCAGTATGGTTGTCAGGGGATTGTTGATTTCATGGGCCACCCCGGCCGACAGGCGCCCCACAGAAGCCAGTTTTTCCTGCTGCATCATGGTTTTTTGCGCCCTGATATCGGTAGTGATATCTCTGGATATCTCAATTGCACCAACGATGTCACCGGCTTCGTGCATGGGGTATGTGGCGATTGAATAGTAGATTTCCCTGTCATCTTTGTCCAGGTGAATATGGGTGGTTTGAAATGGTTGCCTTGTTTCCAAAGTTTGGATTAGCGGGCAGGGATGCATTTCTCCGGAGCAGGGTTGGTCCTGACGGTGGGTAATTTCATAGCAATAGCGGCCGATGACCTCCTCGCGTTCCAGACCCAACCGCTTCAGCATGCTGTCATTGACATCTATGATGCGGAAATCAACCCCGATCATCAGCACATCTTCCTGGATCAGTTCATTCATGATCGCCTTGTAACGCGCGCGGGTTTCCTGAAGTTCCTGATCTGTTTTTTTCTGGAGGGTTGAAATCCGTGAAATTTCCCAGAAAAGCTGGGCAGTGCGGCTGCCAATGGCCCGGACGGCTCTCCTTTTTTTTAGCAGGATATCATTAAAGATATCCATGTCACCGGTCAGCTCGATGATCAGGTCGATGTCGATTCTTTTGAAGAAATCATTGTAATCACAGGTCACAAACAACCCATTTTTTTTTGCCTTAACGATTCCCGGAGCGTCGGATTTTACGTCTGCAACGGCAACAACTTTGGGATGCATTTCCTGAAATTCATGCCGCTCAATGGCCTCGATCAATTGTTTACAGCGGCGCCCTCCGCCGACAATGGCGATGTTCATTTTAAAGCTCATTTTTTTCTTCCTGATCCCTGCTTATTTGATGCCTGATGTTCGATGCTTGTGATGCGCAATCAATCACCGGATATCGCTTGAACGCGGAAGATCTGAACTGGTATACGTACTTTAGAAAATACCACCAGCCACGGTTTAGTTCAATTATTATTTATGCCTTTTAATTTCAAATGATTAACAAACAAAGCGGTTTTTTGGAAGATTATGAACTGTTATTTTAAGAGGCATTTGTAATATACTATAAAAATTAAACACTTAGGTTGCAATTCGACTCATAATTCGTTACAGAGCGAAGGTCAAATCGAAAACCTGGAGCTTAATTATTTCTGACGCATGAAATCTGCAACTGCGAAGCCCAAAATAATTATAGTCTGCGGCCCTACCGGTGTCGGCAAGACGACCGTTGCCATCGATCTGGCGCAACATTTAGCCGGTCAGATCATCGGGGCGGATTCCATGCAGATTTATAAATTTATGGATATCGGCACGGCCAAGCCTACGGCTGAGGAGCGGGCGCGTGCAGTCCACCATATGGTCGATTTCGTTCCCCCCGACCAATCCTTTGATGCTGCCCAATATGCCGCAGCGGCCCGTGCAAAAATCATCGAGCTGGACGAGCAGCGCATCACGCCTATTGTAGTCGGTGGGACGGGCCTTTATATCAAGGCGCTTCTGCATGGCCTGTTCGATGAGAAGGTCTCAGACCCGAAAATTCGCAACCGATTAATATCGGAGGCCGGTGACCACGGTATCCGCTCTTTATACGACCGCCTCTGCCGTCTGGATCCTGAAACGGCAAATAAACTGCACCCCAACGACTCCTATCGCATCCTGCGGGCGTTAGAGGTCATCGAGGCGACCGGCCGGGCCATCTCTAAGCATCATCAAAAGCACGGGTTTTTCGACCGGCCTTTTGAGTCTTTAAAAATCGGCCTGAATATGGACCGCGCAATTTTATACGAGCGAATTAACCGCAGAGTTGACGCCATGATTTCGGCCGGATTTCTCGATGAGGTTAAAAGCCTGCTGGCCAGAGGGTATTCTGCAAACCTAAAGCCCATGCAATCCATTGGTTATCGCCATATGGTGGATTACATCGAGGATCGCTTATGCTGGGAGGAATGTATTCGAACCCTGAAACGCGATCATCGGCGTTATGCCAAACGCCAGCTAACCTGGTTCAGAGCCGACCCGGAAATTATCTGGAAAGAACCGCAGCAGGTAGAGGCCTTAAAATTATTGGGAGCGAATTTCATAAACAATTGTTAAAATTTTATCCTAAATTCTCTCCCATTTTTTAACAGGCTTAAGAATTTCAAGCCGAATCCTTCTGGCCCCGCATGGATGACTTCACCTCTCAGCATGACGCCTTGTTCAATTTTACTTCGCGAAATCACCAGTGTAATCATTTGCCCGATGGGAAACGGGTTGCGCGTTTCGATGAAAACGCCGCCTTTACTGATATTTTTCGTTAAACCCGCGTAATACCGGTTTTGACAGGCAAAAATGGTCGCATGGCGGAATGGTTTTCGTGAAAATCGCCTTAGGTCGATGACGCTTTTGGTTTCGCCTTTTTGCAAATAAGCTACATTACCCGGTTGCATGGCAAACTCCCCTGAAAGCGCACTCAAAAAAAATATTTTGGCTGAAACAATCGATTTGAAATTTAAGGTCTTATATTGAATATAATTTATACCATGTCATACAATATACAGTCAAGATAAGATGTCATATACAACATATAGTGGCTTGAGTTTAGCTATTTGAATGTAAACCGCCCCCGACCCTTCAGCTAATTCGTTTTGAGTGCCCACCGGTTGGAGAAAACGACTGGCTGAATATTCGTATGCAGCGCATTCAAATCAAATTGAACTTGATTATATACTATATGTGGGGTATATATATCTATCTGACAACATTATATTGGTTATTTCCTTGATGCGAAGTTACTATCCATTATCCGTGTTGAGTCCCAGAATTTGCCCCCGGATTTAAAACCGTCACCACAATATCGGACTGTCTTGATGCCCAATCAAAAATTCCCTGATGGCTATTATGGCCGTATTTTAAACGGTAACTTCAGCCGCAGGCTCAGGAGCCGCATCGCGGAATGCATCCGGCGGTTTCAGGTATTTGATGAAATGGGAACTCCGGCGATACCCTACATTGCCGCATGGCGGGAAAAGCACAATGTGATCTGGTATGAGTTTGTCAGCAGGCAGCTGTTACAGCTTCTGGGCTGTAACCCTGCAGAGGCGTCAGAATTTTTCAGAAAAAGTATTGTTGAGCGCCACATCTATACAAAAGTGGGCAGGCCCGCGGGACCTCAGGGGGTGATCCTGAAAAGCAATGAGGTTGTCGAACGCAAATCAGAACTCAGAGAAGAGGTTAAAAAAAGCGGGCTTGTTGAAGCCGTCTATAAAATATCTGCGGCCGACGGCAAAACCTATTGGTTAAAGGATCAAGCCAGATTGGAGCCTTTTGAACCCGATGATATTTATATCTCGATCGGTAACCTGACGATCGTTACCAAAGAAATGGAGGCCGAGGAACACCTTAAACAGGTTCAAAAAGCCCTGCGAAAAAGCGAGCAGAAGTTCAGGAAACAGGCGATTCACGATAATTTAACCGGCCTTTACAACACCCGATACCTCTACCATGCCTTGGCCAGGCTGATTAGAAAAAGCGCGTCCAGCGACCGGATTTTTTCTCTGGTTTTTATGGATATTGATAATTTCAAACAGGTGGTCGACACCCACGGGCATCTCAACGCCAGCAAAGCGCTTGAGGAAATTGCCGCCACGATTAAATCAAACCTTCAGGCACCCGCTTACGCAGTGGCCTATGGCGGTGATGAGTTTGTGTTCGTGCTGCCCGGATATGACAAGCAGCAGGCAATGGACACGGCCGAAACCATCCGCAGACGAATCAAGGAAACCACCTATCTTCAAAAGGCGGGTTTAAAAGTTCACATTAGCTCCAGCATGGGCGTATCCACTTTCCCGGATGATGCCGACACGCTTACCGAACTCCTGGCGCTGGCCGATCAGGCCATGTTCAGCGTCAAGGAAAGAGGCAAGGATTCGGTTTGCGGAATATCCTATGAGACCACAAGAAGCGGAAGCCGCACCGGGAACATTATTTCGCATGACTGTTGAAAATGATTGACGGTACCTGCGAAGCCATTAAAAATTGCTTTCAGAGCGGCTTCCCGGCTGCTCCCGCAGTCTGAACTCAGGCGTTTGAATTATCCTTCAGATTTCGCAGACACCGTATGTTTTCGCTGCGTCAGGGCGAGCGCAACGCCTCCGATGATCATGGCGGACGACAGCAGCAGACGCATCGTTAGCGCCTCGGACAGCAAAACCACGCCCCCCAGTGCGGCCAGCACGGGTACGAGCAGCTGCACGAGGGCCGCACTGGTTGCCGAATGGTCCCGCAGGGCGGCATACCAGACGACATAGCCGATGGCCGATGTCAGTCCGCCGGAAAGGGCGGCAAAGAAAGCGCCTGCAAAAGTGATCTGCAGGTTCTGAAAAAAGATCAGGCCGATGATAATCACAAAAGGTGTCGACCGCAGGAAATTGTCCGTGGTAACGGCAACCGGCGATACCGAACTGCGGCCGCGCAGTGAATAAATTCCCCATGAAACGCCTGCAATTGCCATCAGAGCCGCCCCCGAGGGGGAGGGGGCCGTCAGACCGGGAATCACCAGATAGGTCAAGCCCGCCAGGCCGACAAACAGACCCAGCCATCCCCACAGACGCAGACGCTCGCCCTTGCAAACTGCAAAAATAATCATGGTGGCCTGCACCGCTGCGAACAGGATCAGGGCGCCTGTGCCGGTGTTCAGGCTGATGTAAGCAAAAGAAAATGTGACCGCGTAGAGGAACAGCATGAAAGCGGACGCCCAATTACCGCTGCCAGCTGCCGTGCCGGTTTTTCCGGCAGCGTTTACAAGCAGCAGCAACAGGGCGCCGGAAACCAGCCGGATGGTGGTGAAACTGGCCGCATCAATGGCACCTTGCCCCAGAGCCAGCCGGCACAATACGGAATTGGCCGCAAAAGCAATCAGGGCAAACGCCGTATATCCA
This sequence comes from Desulfobacteraceae bacterium, assembly GCA_050115755.1. Classification (GTDB taxonomy): domain Bacteria; phylum Desulfobacterota; class Desulfobacteria; order Desulfobacterales; family JAHEIW01; genus JAHEIW01. Next base: position 6,375 of record JASFPY010000068.1, read on the forward strand.
GTGGCGCGCAACCAGGCGCCGTCGACTTTTTTTAATTTACCAATGCGGGAATCGAAACTGCCACTGCGGTCGTCGGATTTCGCAAAATTTTTCATTAAATAACCGGATTATGGGTTTTGCCCAGATTGTCGGTTCCGCCAGTTAATCTATCGCATTTTTTTTCTTAACTCACGCTTCAACACTTTACCGATCGGGCTGGTCGGAAGTTCATCCATAAATTTGATTAGCCGCGGGATTTTGTAAGGAGCGACTTTCGTGCGCATATACGCGGTAATCTGATCTTCCGTCTGGTTGCTTTTTTCAATTCCGGTTTTTAACACAATTGCTGAGGCGACAATTTCAGAACCCGGTCGCTTGGGATCCGGCAGCCCGATGGTTGCGGCCATGTCGATATCGGGGTGCTCCATCAAAACCTCGTCCACCTGACGGGTGAAGACGTTGAATCCGGAAACATTCACCATATCCTTCAGGCGATCCACGACGTAAAAATAGCCGTCTGCGTCCATTTTGCAGATGTCACCGGTGTAGATCCATCCATCCTTTAATGTTTTTGCCGTTTCTTCCGGATTATTGTGGTACCCCAGCGTAAATACCTGTGGGCCCCGGACCACAAATTCTCCGGGTTCTCCCGGCGGCGCCAGCTCTCCGGTATCCGGATTGACGAGCTTGACTTCGGTGTCCGGAAACGGAATGCCCACCGAGCCGATTTTCTTCTTGCCATACAGGGGTAGTGCGGTGGTCACCGGGCTTGTCTCCGTCATGCCCAAAACCTCAATCAGTTTGCCTTCCCCGACAACGGTTTCGAATTTTTTTATGTGATCGGCGGGGAAAGGCGCCGCACCGCTGATAAACCAGCTGACGGTTGAAAAGTCGAGGGAAGCAAATTTGGGCTTTTTTAACAGTTCAATGAAAAGCGTCGGCACATTGACGATACCCGTGGGTTGATATTTTTTGATGGCAGATATGATAAAATCCAGGTCCCGGGGGTTTGGAACCGCAACCTGGCTGTAGCCCATGGCCATGGAGGCCATTGCCAGGGCAAGGCCCGCCAGGTGAAACAACGGAAAGGCGGAAAGAAGGGTATCGTCTCCTGCTTTGAGGTCCAGCCACACCTGTATTTGCTTGAGATGATCGCAGATGTTCTTTTCGGTCAGAAGCGCACCTTTGGGCAGGCCGGTCGTGCCGCCGGTATACTGCATCAGCATGGCGTCCTGGAGATTTCGCCTAACTCCAATCTTATCGGCGGGCATATCATTGAGAATTTGCCGAAAGCGATAAACCTTTTTTGCGGGCAGGGGCGTGATGCTTGCCGTCGGGATTTTTTTTAACAGTTTGCCGAGCAGTTTCTTGGCCGCTGGAAGGAAATCGGAAATTTGAGTGACCACCACGGTTTTAACGCCGGTTTTTTCACGGATTGCTGCGACTTTTTCATAAAAAATGTCCAGGGTGACCAGGCATCTGGCATCGGAGTCATTGAGCTGATATTCCAGTTCCTTGGGCTGGAGCAGGGGGCTTACTCCCGAAAGCACGCAGCCGGCTTTGCAGATGCCGATGATGGCGATGTAGTATGCCGGCAGGTTGGGAATATGCACACCCACGGTATCACCGGGCTGCATGCCGGCGCGTTGAAGAAAGCAGGCAAATTTATCGGAAAGCCTGTCCAGCTCGTAAAAAGTCATGCCCCTGCCCATATAATAGACAGCAACCTTGCGGGGCACGCTTTTCACCGCTTCCCTGAAATATGCCAGGTAGGTCTTTTCAGGGTATTCCAGATTCGGCGGCACATGCCTGTCGTAGAACTTCAACCAGGGT
>JASFPY010000069.1:0-8100 GCA_050115755.1 Desulfobacteraceae bacterium
GGCCGAAATTTATTTCTGGACCGATCAAAACGGTACCAGACATTACAGCGACACCCCGCCGGCTGATCGATCGGTAACCATAAAAACCGCTCCAGAAATACAGCCAGACCCGACCGCCGAAGGTAAAATAGAAAAAATAAACGAAGAAAATATCGATGCCATCTTAGAGGCGTTTGAAAAAGAAGAACAGGCCGCCGCCCCGAAGCCCGCCAAAACGAATAAGCCGCCTTCCCGCCAAGAGCGCATCCAGGCAGAAAAGGAAAGTCTGGAAGACAAAATCCAATATGTAGAGGGGCTCCCACCGCGTGCCTTCGCCAATTCCCGCAGCAGACAGGCCATCATCGGCCGCTACCAATATCGCATGCAAGAGCTGCTGTCGAATCCTGATGAATATTTTAAAAAATATGGGAACTAAGATCCGGTTCCAGGTGTAAGTTTTGCGTATGCGAAGTCAGTCACCTGGCAGGTGATACATCTGTTTAATTGGTTTGATTGGTTCAATTCGTTCAATTGGTTCGATTTTAAGCCAACCAATTCAACCAATCAACCAAATAAAACAAATCGAACCTGTCCTTGAAACCCTGAACCTACGAACCGGCCGACTGACACACCAGATGATAATCCTGGCGCACCCGAAGAACCAGAAGCATCCAGATGGCACAGATACTGACCGAAAACCAGCTGAGCTGAGGCACACTGATCGTAAACGGCAACCACTGGGTAAATAGCAGGATTAATATCGATCCGGAAACCTTGAACAGACGATAGCCGAACATATCAATCCAGGCCTTTGCTTGATAAATGAGAACAGAATCCACGGGCACATACAGCAGCTCTTTGGAAGCGCGGTTGATAGAGTATGACAGCGCGCGATCGCTGATTTTCGTCGCCGCACTGAAATACAGGGTCGGTTGAAAAAAGAACCACCATGAGAAAATACAGATCATCAGCGGCTGCACCAGCAGTCCGGCAATCGCACCCAGTGCCCGATGGATCAGGGGGGTGATGCCCAGATTGACAGCAATAGACATCATGCCGAGCACGCTGAAAAACAGCGACAGAAAAGCGGTGCGGGCCTCCCGCTCCGGATAGGAGCCTTCAACGGTATTTAAAAACTGATATTCCACCAGGGGAGATACGAGCTGCGCCAGCAGCAATATGGCCGCAATCAGCAGCAAATACCGGCTGTGTCGCAAAATTTGCCACCCGCCGCTGGCCGTCTGCTGGGGGCGAACCACGTGATCAACCTCACAGTAAATACCCACCCGCCCCATCAACCAGGTCAACCCAAAGATAATCCCGATAGTGCCGGCTGCGGTCAGCAGCAAATCCGGTGTCTGCAATGCGGTGTGTTTGATGAGCATAGCCGAAACCCAGCCGCCGGCCACACCGCCGACCAGACCGCCGGTACCCACGAATCCATACCAGGATTTTCCTTCATGGGTGGTATAAATCGAGTTGGTCAGGCTCCAGAATTGCTCCACCAGCACGACACCCAAAATGTCGACAAACACATAAAAAGAAGCGTCGATCAACGGGATTGAATGATTCATCAACAAACGAAAAATAATCAGCAGAAAGCTGATGGCCAGGCAGGTGCCGAGCACCACCCGAATTCGGCTGTGACGTTCGACCAGGCGGTGATAATAAGTGATGAATACACCCATGGCCAGGGCCGTGGCGATCCAGACGTATGGCAATCGCTCAGCACCCAGCGATTCAATAAACAGAGAGCGGCTGGCCGGCTTGAGCTGATAAAGGGCCATAATAATTAAAAAAAAGTTTAGAAACAAAAAGGCCGCCCGCATTCCCAGAGTGCGCAGGGCGATATACTTGGCATCACATTCGGCAGTCATGTCACTATTTGAATTTTGTGCTTGCATTTTTCGACTATTGCGCAATAATAATGATTATGAATAAGGCTGCTATATTTTTAACGCTGCTCTTGAGTTCATTGATTTTTGCCCTTGCGGCCAGCGCCCAGCCTCAGGATCCGAGTTGGGCTGAAAGCTGTGATCCCCGCCTGCAAAAAGCCCTTGAAACACGCTTGAATCGGCTTCATCTGGACCGCGCCGCCCGGCATAAACTTCTGAGTATTGTCTTGGTTGATATCACAGATGTTTCCGAACCCCACATGGCCTACATCAACCCCAACGAAATGATGTACGCCGCCAGTCTACCCAAAATTGCCATTCTTTTGGCCGTCTGTGAAAAAATTGCCGCCGGAGAAATGGCCCTTGACGACGAAACCCTTGAAAAACTCAAGCTCATGATCCAGCGGTCCTCCAACTCGGCAGCTTCCGAGATGCTAAACCGTGTCGGCATCGATTACTTGGCCCAATTGCTGCAATCCCCGCGCTACCGGTTGTATGATCCTGAAAAGAATGGTGGGATCTGGGTCGGTAAAGAGTACGGAAAGGCCCCTGCCAGGCGACGCGACCCGCTCCACAATCTATCCCATGGCGCCACCGCCTTTCAGGTGGCCCGCTTTTATTACCTGCTGGAAACCGGTCAGCTGGTTTCGCCGGAGCTGAGCAAATTCATGAAATCGATTCTGGCAGAAACTGAAATCGAGCACAAATTTGTCAAAGGCCTAAAAGCGGTGCAACCGGATTTGTCGATTTACCGCAAATCCGGGACCTGGGGACCTTATCATTCCGACAGTGCCATCATTGAACATCACGGTCGTCGCTACATCGCCGTTGCCCTGGCCAAAAGTAAACACGGTGAGCAATGGCTCCAAAATTTAATTGTGGCGCTTGACGGCATCATTTGTCCGTTGGAGGTGCATTCCAACTAGTTTCCAACCGCAAATGGCCCTTTTTTCGCTGAGCTGCGTTCTCCGCGGCCTTACTTCCTCGACGTACGATCAGTACGCCTCGTCGTAAACCCTTGTGCGGCCTTGCTCAGCAAAAAAATTGCTCATTTTCGATTTGGAAACGAATTCGTTCCTTTTCTATTTGCCTTGCCCGTGAATCTCCTCAAGCATCCGATGCAGTCGCGTGGCCAGGGTCTGGTGGGCAACCGCCGAATTTTTCCGCAACACATTCGACATCACGACCACCATATAGTACAGCTGACGATCGGCGGCCGGTGCCTCAATGATCGCCACCGAATTGAGCATGTTGATGACATTACCGTGGTATTTTTTACATTCAAAGCCAGGCTCGGTTTTGCATTTATACAGCGAGCCGGATTTAAAATAGACGGCCGCCGCGGCCAGCGCCGGTGCTGATGCATACCGGATACGCCGTTGCGTCATGTATAACAGCCGCTTGATTTCGCGGCTGGAAAAAGCATCCACCAGTTTCCCTTGCTCCAGCTTTATCATCAAGCGCATCAGCTCCCGCGGGGTAGCATAACTGGTCGTTCCCGGCACCAGCCGTTTTCCCTTCCGGGTAAAAAAAGACCCCTGGCGCAGCTGCGCCAAGTCCAGGCCGTTGCGTACAACCGGAGCCTGTAGGGCCCGTGACAGCAAGGCGGCAAGCTCCTTTTTCGATGTGGTCTTAAAGAATTGTTGCGCTTCGGTCTCGCTGACGGGATAGGCCGGCCCATATTGAACCAGCAACATCAGGTGTTTCAATACCATACTGGCGGCTGCATTGGAGCTGGCTGAAAGCATCCAGTCCAGGTAGGTCCACAAGCTGGCCTGATCACCGAATTGAATTTTTGGATATCGCACCCGCGAAGCGCCCGGCTGCCAGACCGGAACCTGATGATGATCCGATTGGATAAATTCATCAGCGGTAATCACCGCGTTGCGCAAAATATTCAGTCGCGCATCAATGCTGTCCGGATAAACGTCGGCCAGCGCCTGAAAAACACCCAGGGCAATCAAAATTTTACCCACACTGCCCGGGTTGGCCCGTTGCGTGCCGTGATGTTCGGCATATCTTGGTTGTTCGATGTTCGTTAAATCCAGCACCGCCAGCGCATAACGATCCGCTTCAGCGCCCAGCAGGTTTTGCAGCTGAGCAACAAATTCGGTGTCGGCAGCCGGGATCTCAAAGTCGGTCTTGAACTGCAACCGCAAGTCCACCGCCTCGATCGACAAAAGGGCGCCGGGAGGCTGCTTGGGAGCACGTACTTTGCCCGCCATAGCCAGACGGTAGCCCTCCAATCGAGCAATACCGGTATACCCATAACCATCGAGTGGATAGGCCCCGCCGGTTGAAGCGAAAGCCAAAGCGAGGACAGAGAAGGTAAGGCTGAAAAAAAACTTCATGGTTTTGCCTCCGCCGGGACTTCATCCAGATTGACCGTTTGGGGGTGATTTTGTTGCAAACGGCTGTCCAGATCATTTAGAAAAATATTTTGCCGCGCCCTGATACTTTCTAAAAACGGCCGAATTTGAAATAGCATAAGCCGATTCTGGTAAAAACCAAACTCAATATCAGCGGGTACAGGTTGGCCCTTGGCGTCCTGCAGTTTGGGAAACCGCTCGGGGACCGTTCTCGCAAAATCGATCAAACGACGGATCTCGGTATCATTCAATAACGCCGGTGCCCCGCTGGCCGGCACCTTGGATACACCGCCTTCGCTTAACAACACCCGTTTAAAAGGATCGGTGGCATGGGCCAAAAGGCGGACGTGGCCGCTTTGCATGTTTATCTTGAGTTCCTCTGAGGTTTGACCCGAAACCGCTCCGCCAACGCCTTCATTTACCGCCACCGTCAGCCACCCCGGCTGCCCGCTGCGAATATCGGCTGTCACAGCGACACCGGATTTTTCAACCGGTACGCTTTGCATCAACAATATCGAGGCATACACATGTTCCGGCGTTTCCATATACGCCTGGCGCCATCGAAAGGCACGCTCTGAAAACGGTGAAGCCCATACCCGCTGAATGGCCGCCATGACGTTTTCAAAGCCGACAACGTGGGGCACGGTCAGATTGAGACCCGCACCGGTAAATCCCGGCAAATCTTCCACATTGGTGTCGCTGCGCACAAAGACACCGTATGTTTCCTCCGGGCCAAAAGTGTCTTGCATGGCTGCACGCAGCTGGTTGCGAAATTCTTCACCCGGGTTGACGTTTAGAATCCAGTGTTGGATTTGCGCCAAAAATTTTTGGATGAATTGATCTTGTCTTTTGGGCTCGCCTTTGAGGCGCCGTATGATTTTGTATTGATCCTGCATCCATCGAAAAGCGCTAATTCCACCGGTTTCGATCGGCTGCTCGAGTAATTGGCGAAATATGCCAAAAGGAATCACCAGGCCGTTGGCAACGGCTTCCGGAAAATAGTATTTGAGTTCACCCAGGTTGGCCGCCTTGGGACCGCATATCCTTCCTGAATCCTCGGATCGCAGGTCATTCAACGAAATAAAGCGACGGGTGTTCAGATCCAGTTTTTCTAGATCCGGTCGAATGAGAATATCCTGCGGGTCTGCCTGGGCTTCAAAAATTGAATCCCACTGCGGACCATCTGCTGCCAGCTGCACAATTCCGTTCGGACTGACGGCCATGACCACCTGCTCGTCGGCCATGGATTGAATCAATGGCAACCATTTTTCATCAATGGCCACATTTGGAATACCCAGATTTCGCGCCAGTAGCTGAACATGCGATAAAATATTGCCTTCCCCGGTCGTCAATATGCCGGCAACCGGGGGCAGATCCTCGGTGGTTGAGGGCAGCACATAGATGCCCTTTGAATCGTAATTAGAAGGTGCTTTACCGGATGGCGGCATTTTGAGCCTGCCGCGGGCCATCCCGGCATTTAAACCTCTTAACCCCGAGTCAGCCGGCTGCCCGAAAAGAAAATTGCGGATCCCAAGCTGTTGATTGGCATCGGCCATCAGACTCTCGAGCACCGCAGCGTAAGACAGCAAGAGGCTGCCGCGCAGGCGATCATGAAGGTAACGGCGGCTGAGCGGTTCAATAATTTCAAAATGGACGACGGTTTCACCCAGGTGATAGCGCAGCGTTCGGTCGGCCCATTCGGGCAGGCGCGCAGTGTATTCCAGCTCAGCTTTGTAATCCATAAGCGCCGGCGGATGCTGCATGAGCCGGCTGAGATTTTCCTGCAGCGCCGCTTTTTGGCGCGCGGAGATCATACCGATGCCGTAGAGCCCATCGGCATATTTGATCAGCCACGAGAGTCTTTGGCGGCGGGAGGCCTCCGGCAGTTGTGCGATCATGGTATCCCCCATCCGAAACAGCTCGCCTTCCAATAAGATGCTGGCGTCCAGAACAGCAAGCATCTGAGAGGCATCACCGGCATTCGCCAGATTATCGCGCAGAATCGCCAGTAAAAGGCAGGCTGTCAGAAAACGGTCCCTGGAATCATGAAGGGGGACAAGCTTGTCTGCTGCTTGATCAAGGACCTCGGCCAATTGTTTATTTTTGACCGTTTCTGCCAGAAATTGAATTTCCTTTTGGATATCACGGACTTTGAAAACCTGCTCGATGATCTCTTTTAGATTCGCATAGTCCTCGGCAAGCTCCGGCTTTCCGCGCTGGGCTGCATAGGCCTGCACCTGTTGGGCATCAGCAAGCTCCGGATGAACGTGCAGTTTTATGCGCAAGGTTTCAAAATTGGGGTCGTTTTCAGCAATCGTCCGTGAAAGCTGCCGCATTTCGGTAATGGGTGCGCCCTGGCGACCATGGGGAATAAACCGCACCGCTTCCCGCAGCACCATAAATCGATTTTTTCGCCAGGCCGGATCGGAAACCAATGCCAGCAAAAGCTCGCGCCCCGCACGGGTTTCGTCTTCGGTCTGCAGGGCACCGCGGTAATAGCGAGCGCGACGGAAAATCCAACCCTCATCGGCTTCAATTAAAAATTGCTCCAGAACCATCTGCTTGACAATATCGATATGCCGGGGATTTTGCAAAAATTCCCGGGCGCGCACATCGGCAAAAACGTTGGCGATATAATACCCGTTGGCCCGCAGCGTTTTGACGCGATCGGTCCATTCACCGTGCTGAACACCGCCGCCGTGATCCTGGCAGGCGTATTCTTGGGGTAATTGTATCGTCCCGTCGTTGCAAAACCAGCGAATGTGCGCAAAGGGTCCCCGGGGAGACTTTTTCATGGCCCTAATCCAGTTTTGCAGGATTTCAGCATCGGGCGGGTCCGCCTGTGCAAGGGCAAAACAGGGAAACAGCAAAAGACATGTCAATATAAGGGCTAATGGCTGAATCGGCTTCAAAATTAACATAAACTTTTGTCGCATCAATCAAAATGAGCAGCAGACTGTGCTTGGTTTTACAGGAAATACTTCTCGCTAATCGATTAAGTTTCATATATAATAGGCACGATTTTTAATTTGGCTACTTCGATCCGCTGAAAGGAGGATTATATGGCTAAGAAAAAAATGATTCATGATTTTCTGAAAATGAAAAATGAAGGCGAAAAGATCACCTTTCTGACGGCCTATGATTATCCCACCGCTCAATTTGCCGAAGCGGCCGGCCTGGATATGCTGCTGGTAGGTGACTCTTTGGGAATGTGTGTATACGGATATTCCGGGACCGTACCGGTGGTCATGGACCAGTGTATCTATCATTGCGATGCGGTGCGGCGCGGCGCTCCCAATACTTTTATTGTCGGGGATATGCCCTTTATGTCCTATCAAAGCGCCCTGGAAAAAGCCGTGGAAAATGCCGGCCGTTTTCTTAAAGAAGCCGGTTGCGACGCCATTAAACTGGAAGGGGGTGTTCGGGTGGTTCCTCAGATTAAGGCTATTGTCGAGGCCGGTATTCTGGTAATGGGCCATATCGGTTTAACGCCCCAGAGCTCGGGTCAACTCGGCGGCCACAAGGCCCAGGGCCGCACACTGGGAACCGCACGGATCGTAATAGAAGATGCCCTGGCGGTTCAGGACGCCGGCGCCCAGATGATTTTGCTTGAAGCCATTCCGCCGGAGGTTGCCGCTTATATCACCCAAAAATTGGCCATCCCGGTTCTATCCATCGGCGCCGGACCGGACTGCGACGGCCAGCTGCTGATCGTTTCGGATATGATCGGTCAGTTCCAGGCCTTTACCCCGAAGTTTGTCAAAAAATACTGTGATGTCGCCGGGGTGGTCACCAGCGCAATGAAAGAATATGTCGCGGAGGTCAGAGCCGGAAAGTTCCCCGAAGACGATCATTGC
>JASFPY010000070.1:0-8078 GCA_050115755.1 Desulfobacteraceae bacterium
TCTTAAATCGCTTCTCTCTTCCATCGCGCCTGGATGTGATAACTTTTACGATCTCCGGAATGACGTCACCGGCTCTTTGCACCAGAACCTGATCCCCAATGCGGATGTCTTTTTTCTGAATTTCATCTTCATTGTGCAACGTTGCCCGACTCACTGTAACCCCGCCGATATTCACCGGTTTTAAATGCGCTACCGGTGTCAATGCGCCGGTCCGCCCCACCTGTACCTCAATCGCTTTAAGAGTCGTGATTTCCTGTACAGCTTTAAACTTATAAGCAATCGCCCATCTTGGGCTCCGGGATGTGGCTCCAAGACGCTGCTGCAGGGCGATCCGGTCGACTTTAACAACGACACCATCGATATCATAGGAAAGTTGATGCCGCTTTTCGCTGAGTTCCCGGTAGTGATCCAGCACGGACCTGATGGTTATGGCGGAACGAGTGAGCGGATTTATCCGAAAACCCCATTCTGTCAAAGACCTGAGGAGCTCACTGTGCGATTCAAATTCAACGTCTTCAACAATTCCGACACCATAGAAAAAAATCTCCAGCGGACGGTCCGCGGTAACCTTTGAATCCAGTTGCCGCAGAGATCCTGCCGCAGCATTGCGCGGGTTGGCAAACGGCGGTAGTTCTTTATCGATTCGCTCCTCGTTCAATTTTTTAAAAGCCTCAAGCCCGATAAAGACTTCCCCCCTGACCTCCAGCCTTGTCGGCATGTCGGCCAAACCCTCGGTTTGCATCACCAGCGGCACTGTTTGAATCGTTTTGACATTGTTTGTGATTCCCTCTCCGACCAAGCCGTCTCCCCGGGTCGAAGCCGTAACCAGAATGCCGTTTTCATAAACAATTTCGACAGCGACGCCGTCCAACTTGGGTTCAGCCGTATATAAAACTTCGTCCCGGGCATTGAGATTTCGTCTGACTCTTTTGTCAAACTCCAGAATATCTTCATCGTTAAAGGCATTGTCCAAACTCAACATGGGGATTGAGTGTGCAACAGCTTCAAATTTTTTCAGCGGCGGTGCGCCCACCCGAACGGTCGGTGAGTCCGGGCTGGCCAGCTGGGGGTAATCTGACTCCAGCCGCTTCAGCTCCTGCATCATTCGATCGTACTGGGCGTCTGAAACTTCCGGATCATCCAACACATAATAACGGTAATTGTGCCGGTGAAGGGCTTTTCTTAAATCTTCCACTTTTTGAATGATTTGCGGATTTAAATCTTGCGGCATAGGTCCTTTACCACCGTGCAGGCAGCCTGGCGGCCGTGTTTAAATGCATCCATTTTGAATCCGGGACGCCATTTAAAAGAAGCCAACTCATCGGAGACAACCGCCATCGCCCCCAGGTCGACACCACGAAACTGCGCCACCGTAAACAGGGCTGAAATCTCCATCTCTACACCAATCGCATCCTGACGTTGAAAGTATTTCACCTTTTCGGCGGTTTCCCTGTAAATGGCATCAGTGGTCCAGATTGCTCCATTATGGAAATTGACCTGATTTTTTTCCAGCACTTTGTTGAGCTCAGTCAACATTGATGCCGAAGGAAATGATAGGCGTGCTTTTTTTTCATTATAGTGCCAGGAAGTGCCTTCGTCTATAATGGCAGATGTCGCAACAATAATATCACCAATTTTGACCTTCTCACGTATGGACCCGCACCAGCCTAAAAAAAGAATCTTTTTGACTCCCCAGGCAATTAGCGTTTCCAGCACCATCACCGCATAGGGCGCACCCACGACCGGACCGGTTATCGAAATTCTTCCGGCTGATGCGCCAGCATGGTTATGGTAGAGACGGCTGGTAAACAGTTTTTGATAGGTGTCGCTGTCAAAATCCAGCAATTGGCAGAGCCGAAACAGATCGGCTTCGGTCCCTGCAATAACGGCAACAGGTCCCAGATGCGGTGACGCTTGCCCTTTTCGGGGTAAAATGATGGCATCCGTATTACTCACTACTCACATCCGTCATAGGTCGTCTATCGTATAACTCCAAACAGCCGGGTACTTCAGTCAGTTATTCGTTAATGGTTATTTGTTATTTGCTTTTGGACCGCCGCCCGACTGGTCGAAATGAATACCCAATAACGAATAACCTATAACAATCATTGGGGTTTATGATAAGCACTCAAATCATCTTTAACCTCATCGATAATATCATATAACCACATCAGGTCTTCAATCGTCAGCCGGCCGGCCTTAACCGGTGCTCTATCGCTGCCGTCTTTTTTTGACAGAATCCGCGGCCCGATTTGAACCTTGGGTTCGCCATCACCATATTGATTGATTGAAACCACCAATCCGGTTTCATTACATTTCCACGTTTTCAAAATTTTGTCTTTTTCCGGATCATACGCCATAGTAACCATTCACCTCCACTCAGATAGAACATTTTTTATATTTGCGTTTTGATTGCAATTTAATTGGGATTTTTTATTTTTTTATCACGAAAACTCGAAAAAATAAGCTTTTTTATCCGTGTTTATCTGTTTGTATCTGAGTTCCATTGATATTTCAGGCTTCCAGGCCTTCTGCCTCCTGGCTTCCCAGCCTTTTGGTGCTTTCGTGATGAATTTATCTTTTGGGCTTCTGACTGGTTACCAAATTTAAGGGGTCAAAAATCGCTTGTCAATCAGTCTTTTCCATTTAAAAAAAACTTGACAACTTATGTCAACCCATATATCGCAAACGGCTGTCGCCTTGTTCAAAAGTTCCGCCGGGGGCGGTTCAGGTGTCAGGTGTCAGGAATACGAATCTAATGTCACGAGGATTAACACATACCATTCGCTGTCATCTATTTGCTGAAACCTGAAACCCAACATCTGAAATATGCTGACACCCGAAACCTGACACCTGAAACCATAAAAAGATGCCGAATCCATCGCCTTTTCACGATAGATCTTCAAAATTATGCACCAGCTATCGCTGGACCGATTGGGCGGGTTATTACGCGGTTTGCTCCTATAACCTGCCCAATGACAGCGAGTATTACGCTATCCGCCATGCTGCTGGCTTAATTGACATCACACCGTTATTTAAATACCGGATTACCGGAACGGATGCCGCGGCGTTTCTATCCCGCATCATGGCCAGGAATATTACATCCATCAATGTCGGCCAGGTGGCATATTGCTGCTGGTGTGATGATGCCGGAAAAGTAATTGATGATGGAACCGTTTTTCGCCTGGACAAAGATCGCTTCCGGGTGCACACCGTTGAACCCATGTTGGCCTGGTTCGACCAGTTTAAACGCGGTTATAATGTCGCCATAGAAGATATAACAGAAACGATTGCCGCAATCGCCATCCAGGGACCCACATCCCGCGATATATTGAAACAGGTCACGGATATGGACATGGATGCATTGGCCTATTACCGCGTAACGCCCGCCAAACTGGATGGAGTCGATGCCCTTATATCCCGCACCGGTTATACGGGCGACCTCGGATATGAAATCTGGGTGAAAAATACGGCTGCCCTGCCCCTCTGGGATGCCCTCATGTCCGCCGGAAAGCCCTATTTACTTCAGCCCGCCGGCCTGGATGTTCTGGACATCACCCGCATCGAAGCCGGATTAATTCTAAACGGCGTTGATTTTCACAATGCGCAACATTGCCTGATCGAGTCCCAGAAATCCACGCCCTTTGAGCTGGGATTGGGTTGGACGGTTGACCTGGAACGCGAACCCTTTAGCGGTCAGCGGGCACTTGAAGCCGAACAGACCCGCGGACCGCAGCATGCAGTGGTCGGGCTCGAGCTGGACTGGGATGAACAGGAAGCGATTTACGCCAAACACGGCCTGCCGGTTCAGCTTGCAGCGGGCGCGTGGCGCACGGGTATACCGGTCTATGACGGGCAAGGTTCCCGGCAGATCGGCAAAGCGACCAGCGGCACCTGGTCCCCCATGATCAAGAAAAACCTGGCGCTCGCCTCTGTGAAAATTGAGTACGCTCAGACGGGCACAAAACTCAAAATCGAATACACCGTGGAATATCAGAGAGAAACCGTAACAGCATTCGTTGCACCAATGCCTTTTTACGATCCCGAACACAAAAAAAGCAAATGACAGCAGTAGCCCAATCGATTCGAAACCGCATTCCGACGCAAACCTTTGACGCCATTATTGTCGGCGGAGGACACAACGGACTGGTTTGCGCGGCCTATCTCGCAAAAGCCGGCAAAAAGGTCCTGGTTCTGGAACAACGCCATATTCTGGGAGGCGCTGCTGCAAGCGACGAGATATTTCCGGGCTTCACATTTTCGGTTTACTCCTATGTGGTCAGTCTGTTCCGCCCGCACATCGTTCGCGAGCTCGAACTCACCCGCCACGGATATCAGGTGATACCGCTGGAATGCACGTTTACACCGTTTCCCGATGGCGAATCCCTCACGCGTTGCGGAGACCCGGAAGCCACCCGGCGCGAAATTGCACGATTCAGCCCGCATGATGCGGAAATGGCACCGCGCTTCTCGATGGCCATGACCAAAATGGCCAGTTTCATCAAGCACATCATTGATGCACCCGCTCCCGACCCTACCTCTTTCAGGATTGCTGAAATCGCCAGGTTGCTGGGGCTGGGGCGACGCTTCAAGAAACTCGACGCCGACGACCGCTATTTGTTCACCAAGCTGATGACCATGAGTGCCGTCGAATTTCTGGACCTGTGGTTCGAATCCGACCGATTGAAAGGCCCCGTGTCCGTTAGCGGTATCATCGGAACCTGCCTGGGCGTGAGGTCCCCGGGCACTGCCTATGTTCTGTTGCATCATTACATGGGGGAAATTGATGGCGCTTTTCGTTCCTGGGGGCTTTCAAAGGGCGGTACCGGAGGCGTCAGCCTCGCCTGTGCCCGTGCGGCCCGGTCATTCGGCGCAGAAATTTTCACCGAAGCACCGGTGGAACAAATTCTGATAAAAAACGAAAGCGCTGCCGGCGTGGTTGTGAAGGGCGGACACGAGATCAAAAGTAAAACCGTTATTTCAGCCGCCGATACGCATCAAACATTTTTTAAGATGGTGGGCAAGCAGCACCTGGACAACGACTTTGTGAGGCAGCTCAAACGCTTCAAATTCAGGGGCAGTTCTGCCAAAGTGAACCTGGCCGTGGACCGCCTTCCGGAGTTCAGCTGCAAACCAGGCGGCGGGCCGCATCTGAAAGGCGATATCACCATTGCCCCGGGTGTAGACTACCTGGAAAAAGCCTACGATGACGCCAAATACGGCAATTTTTCCAAAAAACCGTTTCTGGACATCGTTATCCCCTCTTTGACCGATCCGACTGTGGCTCCGCCGGGCAAACACGTTATTTCGATCTTTGTCCAATATGCACCCTACCACCTGAAAGAAGGGGCAGCGCAATGGCCTGAAAAAAGAGAGGCTTTAGGGGATACGGTAATTGATACACTGGCCGAATATTGCCCGAACCTAGAAGATTCGATTTTAGACCGTCAGGTTGTAACGCCCTGGGATCTGGAACAGGATGTAGGCCTGACCGAGGGCAACATTTTTCAGGGTGAGCTGAGCCTGGAACAACTCGGACCGTTTCGACCGGCGGCGGGCTGGTCCCGCTACCGAACGCCGATCAATAACCTGTGGATGTGCGGTTCCTGTGTTCATCCCGGAGGCGGTATCATGGGCGCCCCCGGCGAACTGGCGGCCAAAACTATTCTCAAGCACAGTTAACTGTAGTTGTTTATTAGTTAATCGTAAAGTATCAAGGTTCGAGGTGCAACAACCAGTTAAATTCGTTTTATTTGTTTCATTGGTTGAATTGGTTGGCTTAATTAGAACCAATTGAACAAATTAAACCAATTAAACGCATGGTCTTACCCCTTTAGTAGACACAACTGAAGTATGGAAACTTCTGCACACAGCGCATATGACGTCATAATCATCGGTGCCGGTCATAATGGCCTGACCGCCGCTGCTTTATTAGCCAAACAGGGCCGCAAAGTCCTCATCGTTGAACGGCGTGGCATCATCGGCGGTCTGGCCGCGGGAGAAGAATTTCATCCGGGATATCAGTCCTGCGGCTTGCTGCATGATACCGGCCAGTTGCGCGCCCGGGTGGTCCGGGCACTTGATTTGCAATCTTACGGTCTGGAAATTTCAGCGCAAAGACCATCTGTTCTGGCCCTGGATCTCGAAGGCCGCGGGATGCTTTTGGGCGACAAAGACCGGCAGACAGCAAAAGAAATCGGCAGATATTCACCTCAAGATGCCGGGCAATATCTCAAGTACCGCAAATTTATTAAACGTGTTGCCGGCGCCCTCAATCGCATCTTCGATGAGCCCCCACCTTCTGTTGAATCTCCCGATGATCGAACGTTCTGGCGTCTTTTGAGAACCGGTTTTTCACTGCGGCGACTGGGCAAAACCGCGATGCTGGAATTTATGCGTATCTCCCCGATGTGCGTCGCTGACTGGCTGAATGAATGGTTTGAAAATAATTGTTTGAAGGCTGCACTGGCCGTTGCAGGATTAAACGGCAATTTTGCCGCCCCCTGGAGTCCCGGCACCGCCTTTAACCTGCTATTGTGGGAATGTTCCGCCAAATACAGCATCAAAGGCGGCCCGCGATCCCTGATTGCCGCTCTTAAAAAAGCGGCTCAATTTCACGGTGTTGAGATTCGAACCGGCTGCGAAGTCAGCAACGTGCAGGTTTCCGGGGGGCAGGTCACGGGGGTGGTGCTAGCAAGCGGTGAATATATCCACGCTCCGGTTGTGGGTGCTTCCTGCGACCCCCGCCACGCCTTTTTAGACCTCGTGCCCGGCAATCAGGTTGAAAACTGGCAGGAGCGACGCATCCGGCACATTCGGGGCACCGGAACGACAGCCAAAGTCAACCTGGCCCTCAAGACAAAACTGAAATTTAACGGGCGCTCCGGAGAAAAAATCGCGTTTGCCAGAACGGGCTGCCATCTGGACCAGATCGAGAGGGCCTTTGACACCTGCAAGTACGGTCAATTTTCAGCCGAGCCCATACTGGACATCCATGTTCCAACCGTTTCAACCCCGGATCTGGCCCCGCCGGGACACAGCGTGGTTTCCATTCTGGTGCATTTCGTGCCCTATGGTTTGCAGCCGCAGTGGGATCAGAGTCAGATTGAAAAGCTGGGGAATACCGTTGTTGCAGCTCTTGAGCAGTATGCGCCCGGGGTGACCGAAGCGATTGTTGCCCGCGAGGTTTTATCTCCGGTTGATCTGGAAGCGCGCTATGGCCTGGTTCGAGGCCATATCTTCCACGGCGAGCACGCCCTGGATCAGCTGATTTTAAGGCCCACGCCGGAATGCGCCCGCTATCATACGCCTATCAAAGGACTGTATTTATGCGGCAGCGGCAGCCACCCCGGCGGCGGCATCACCTGCGGGCCGGGAGCCCTGGCAGCCGCTATTATCGCAAAAGCTTGAAAAAATATCGATTTTCTGTGATTACAGAATACGTTTTATCCCTCCGCCTCTTTTTCGAGCTCATCCAGTCTTTCAGGCTCCGAAACAGCAATGTCTACAAGGCTCTTAGGGATTGAGCTCTGCTCGCACATAACTCTGATTTCTTTCTCCTGATCGCTGAATTCCATGATTTCGCGAATGGCCTCGATGTGTTCGAGCATCTCATCCGGCGGAATTTCTTCCAGCTGAGGTCCTTCAGCCTCTTGCTTTTTCCGTGCGGCCGCCTCTTCTTCCAACCTTTGTTTTTCCTTGAGCTCTGCTTCCATTGCCTGTTTGGCACCATTGATGGCGTCCTGGCCAACTTTTGCCATCTCGATTATCAATTTTTCAGAGACATCATTTGCAAGAAGGTGCTTTACCTTTTCTTCGTCAGCCTTTCCCTCTACTGCCTCCAGCAGTTTTGCTACTCTTTCCCTCTCGGCGCGCTCCTTTTCGATCTCACTGTTCACCTGTTCCAATTTCTCCCCCGTAATGTCCAGCGCGCTGGTGATCACTTCAGAATCCACCTGTTCCTCAATGAGCAACCGGATACCTTCATCGTCGGGCAGGCCTTTTGCCTTGGCAATGAGCAGATCGAGTTTTGTCTTCTCGATAATCCGTATCACATCCGCTCTGCGCTCGGATTTTTT
>JASFPY010000071.1:0-8060 GCA_050115755.1 Desulfobacteraceae bacterium
GCCCATCCAAATGAGCAGGAAGGGCAACAAAAGCGGGATTTTCAAGATGGTCCGGATGCGGCTTGCCAGCCAGAATATGAGAGCCTGCAGAAGCGAATTTGCGACAATGATGAGGATGGCGCCCACCAATTGTGCCCGCATTATCCACCAGGTTCCAATGATATTCCACAGCAGAAAGCTGGCAAGGGCGTAATTGAATATGGCATATGGGTTTGCGCGATGATGGATACGAGTTTCCGCTTCCAGCAGCAAAAGGGGACCCCAGGCAATAAAAACCACATAGAATAAAGATGAAGCAGACCAGGGCAGCCCGAGCAACAAACCACTGGTCAGCGCTAAGAAAATGTTTTTTCCGATGTTCATATCAGTTGTGTTATTTTAATGTTTTTTACCCTCATTTCATTGACCCTTATAAGGAATTCAGAAAATTCTTACAACATCGAAAATGGGCATGAATCTTATTCCCCGCTTTCATTTCGCAGGAAAAACTGCTACCCTCTGTTAACCATTTGTTCCGGTTTCTTAGAAGTGGTTTCAAAACCCCATCTAAGGCCCAATGGCTGCGTTGCAGACCTCCAATAAATGCTCATCCGCCTCAGGCGGACTGCGCTTTCTCGATCGGCCTGCGCCTTGCCCTTGAACCTGATCTGTGATTTTGAAAACACTTCAAATAGCTAAAACATTTAAGCGGCCTGCTGACGGTATCCCTTGCGATCGGGTTCGGGCTTGTTGCCGTGCTGTTGCTTTGGTCAGGGGTTTCAATCTATCCAGACTGGCTGTGGTTCGAAAATTTGGGCTTTTCGCCTGTTTTCTGGACCATGCTATTGAGCAAATTCGGGTTTGGTTTCATCATATGGCTGTTTTTGATTCTTATCATAAGCCTTAATCTTTACGTCGCCAAACGGTTACACTCGGGCGGGGGGGGGCAGGGGCTGGGCTTTAAAGCGGCCGACGATTATGTGGCTCAACTTGGCCTTTCAGGCAGGGCCTTAAACTCGCTCCTCATCGCCTTAATTCTGATTGCCAGTTTCTATATTGCCTCAAAGGGCGCCGAGCAATGGAATTTGCTGTTGCGCTATCTAAATCAGCAACCTTTCGGCAGCACGGATCCTATTTTTAACAGGGACATCGGTTTTTATCTGTTTTCGCTTCCCTTTTACCTTTTCGTTCGAGACGGGCTGATCGTTCTTTTCGTTGCGGCCGGTCTGGTGTCTTTGGGGTGGTATCTAAAAAATGGTGCCCTCCAAATTGAGGGTGAATTCAGCCAAGTAGAGGGTGCTGCGCCCGCGTTCCCTAAAATTAAGGTTGCATCAAATGTCAAAAAACACCTAATTTTTCTGGCAGGATTCATTATGCTACTCCTGGCCTGGAGTTATCATCTGAAAATATATGGACTTCTGTATTCTACCCAGGGGCCTGCTTTCGGTGCCAGCTACACCGATGTCCATATCAAGATCCTGGCCTATAGGGGTTTGATGCTTGTCTCCCTGGGCTTTGCCGCGGTTGTTTTTTTCAGCGCCTTTAAGTTCAGATTTAAATTACTTTGGCTGAGTGCTGCAATTTGGTTAGGAGCTGTGTTGGTGTTTGCGAGTCTGCTCCCCATCCTCATGCAAAAATTTGTGGTTAAACCCAATGAATTGGCCAAAGAATCACCCTACATCGCCTACAATATTGATTATACGCGTAAAGCTTACAATCTGAATAGGATAAAAGAGGTCAATTTTACAGTTAATAACCAGTTGAGTGCGGACGACATCAAGCGGCATGATGCAACGATTCAAAATATCAGAATTTGGGACGAGCGGCCTTTGCTCCGGACCTACAGGCAAATTCAAACCATTCGCCTATATTACGATTTTAACAATATAGACGTCGATCGTTATCCCATCAACGGCCAGTATCGACAGGTCATGCTGTCCGCCCGGGAACTGATGATCGATCAACTTCCGCCCCAGGCAAATACCTGGGTTAACAGACGCCTCATCTATACCCATGGTTACGGATTGGCCGCAAGCCCGGTCAATGAAGTGACCGGCGAGGGACTGCCCCGCCTCTTCATTAAAGACCTGCCGCCTTCATTTGAACCTGACCTGAAAATAGAGCGCCCTGAGATCTATTATGGAGAAAAAACGGCTGCGTATGTTCTGGTAAAGACGAAGACCGAGGAATTTGACTACCCCAAGGGGGAAAAGAACGTCTATACCATCTATCAGGGAAGGGGCGGTGTCCCGATCAAATCGTTTTTCAGGAGACTTTTATTTGCCATTGAATTTTTGGATCCCCAGATACTATTTACCACGTATTTAAGCCCGGAGAGCAGAATAATGTATAACCGCCGGATTGCCAGGCGGGTGGGGGTGATCGCCCCATTTCTCGATTATGACGCTGATCCCTACCTGGTTGTCTCCGCGGGTAAACTCTATTGGATTCAAGACGCCTACACGACCTCTGTTATGTATCCGTATTCTCGCCGATCTCATGGCCGTTTGAAAAATAAAGAATTAAACTACATCCGGAACTCAGTCAAGGTAACTGTCGATGCCTATAATGGAGATGTGGTTTTTTACATTATTGACGAAAAAGACCCTATTGTTAAAACCTATGCGAGTATATTCCCTGATCTATTCAAGCCTTTCAAGGAAATGCCCGCTGATCTGAAAAAGCACATCCGCTATCCCAAGGACCTCTTTAAAATACAGGTGGATACATATACGAAATATCACATGGAAGATGTGCAGGTCTTCTATAACCAGGAAGATCTCTGGCAAATTCCGGATGAGTTATATGGTGATAGCCGGCAGGAAATGGAACCTTACTATGTCATTCTAAAGCTGCCCGAAGAGGAAAAGGAGGAATTTCTCATGATGATCCCTTTCACCCCTTCCAAGAAAGATAATATGATTGGCTGGCTGGCAGCCAGAAGTGACCTGCCCAACTACGGAAATCTGTTAGTCTACAAACTACCCAAGGAAAAACTGGTCTATGGGCCGATGCAGATTGAAGCCCGGGTGGATCAGCAAACGGAGATCTCGCGGGAGTTGAGCTTATGGGGTCAGCGAGGTTCCAGAGTCATCAGAGGCAATCTTTTGGCGATTCCCCTCAGTGACTCATTTATCTATGTCGAGCCGGTTTATCTGGAAGCAAAACAGGAAGAAAGCGAATCATCCCCACCCGGAGCATCCCAGAGAGGCGGTCGGCTGGTTTCTGCACAAAAGGATACATCAAGAGCTGCGGCCTTACCGGAATTAAAAAGGGTGATTGTCGTTTTCGGCGGTCGCCTGATTATGGAGGAAAATCTCGATAAGGCCCTGGGTCGCTTATTGGGCGGGCAGGTGTTCCCCCAGCAATTGGCTACCCCATCCATAACTCCAACTCAAGATATTTCTAATCTCGGCGTATTGGCTCTGGAGCACTATAATAAGGCCAAAGATTACTTGCGCCAGGGAAATTGGGCTGAATACGGCAGGGAACTCGAAAACCTGGAGAAGGTTTTAAAAGAAATATCCAGCGTCACAGAAGAAAAGAAAGACTAGAACCCAGGCCCAGCTTCCGGCCGCAGGGCTGCTACCGAAGGAGAAAGCACTTCTAATCAAGATTTGGCCTCTATATTTTCCTATACCAAAAACCAATAATCCCTTTGGAGGACTTTTACTTGGGCGGCCATATTTGCCCGTGGTGGTTAGCGTATACATTTGACAACCCTTTTCGGAGCTTTTTGCACAATCCTGAGAAAATGCTGGGTCCATATGTGTCCAAAGGCATGACGGTTTTGGATGCGGGTTGTGGGATGGGGTT
The DNA here is from genome assembly GCA_050115755.1 of Desulfobacteraceae bacterium. GTDB lineage: Bacteria > Desulfobacterota > Desulfobacteria > Desulfobacterales > JAHEIW01 > JAHEIW01. The sequence continues at coordinate 3,796 of JASFPY010000071.1, forward strand.
TTTTTCCATCGGTCTTGCCAGGCTCGTCGGCGATAGGGGTTGTGTCATTGCCGCTGATGTCCAGCCGAAGATATTAGCAGTGATGCTAAAGCGTTGTGAAAAAGCAGGCGTATCGAGCATCATCCATCTGCATCGAAGCGAACCTGACAACCTTGGTGTTGAAACGCCGGTCGACTTCATTCTCGCTTTCTGGATGGCGCATGAAGTTCCGGACCCAAAACGATTTTTTCATCAGGTTCGTGCCTGCCTCAAGCCCGATGGACGGATTCTGATCGCCGAACCGCGGTTTCATGTTTCAGCAAAGCGCTTTCAGGAAATCGTGGTTTTAGCTCAAGCATCCGGTCTAAGTTTTTGTGAGACGCCGTCCATAAGGTTCAGCCGGTCCGCCGTTTTTAAACTGTGTAACCGATATCAAAAACGTCATGACAGGATGGGCAAATAAAAAGCCATTTTGTCGTATCACCATCCCTTTTGAACATGGAATGAAAACCATCTTTGTAACCGCATGTCGGACAGACCTTAAACTCGGTATCCATTTTAACGATTTTAACTTCGTAATCCATAAGATACTCCCTACCGATATTTGGTTCCACCACCAGAACGAGCATTTATAATACCTCACCGAGAGATCAGTTTCAATATCACATCGTAAATGGTTAAAACCGTCGGTTTTGGCTTTTTGCGAAAGACCCTTAACCCACCCTTATTTGGCCTCACCCGAAGGCCATGAGAGAATGATATAATGCAAGAAAAGCCGATTCGATTTGAGAAAAAAAGTTGGGGGATGCTTTTATGAAAAAAATGATGACATCTGGCGCTCTTGCTTTGCTGCTTGCCGGTAACGGCCGGCATGTTTTTCCGGCAGGAAAGAAATTTTTGCTTGAAATGCCAATTATTTGACGTTCCGTCTAGCTCACCTGCATCACTAAATCGCTCAAGTAATCATAATATTTGGAAATTAAACAATCCATTTTTTTTAATGTTCTGGCATATAGTTTGCACATTGCTTCATATTCAAAAAACCAGGATCTATTGCTTTATCTGAATGAATTTTCATTTCTGCTTAATTCACAAAAATCGGGGAATTAGGGTATGACATTTAATTATGACAGCCAGGTAGAAGTTGATGGCACGGAATTCGGAGCCATAGAGAATGTGGAAAATAAACAGCAACTTGAAGAGCCTCAAATCAAAGCGGAAGCCGCCGGGACCGATATGTCGGATAAGACAATTATCGCCGTCGGTGGTGCCAAAGGCGGAGTCGGCAAATCAGCACTTGCGGCAAACCTGGCTGTCGGCCTGGCACTTTTAGGACAGGAAGTGGTGCTGGCGGATCTCGACCTGGGGGGCGCCGATGTGCATCTTTATCTGGGGGTCAAATCTCTCCCCAAGACATGGAACGATTTTCTGGATAAGAAGGTAAGCTCAATTGAAGATATTATGATGCCCACCCCCTATGAAAACCTGAAGCTGATCGGTGGAGATTCCTCGAGACTGGGGAGCGAAAATCTCCCTTATTCCCAGAAGCTCAAAATTATGCGACATTTGCGAGAAATGGAGGGCGATTACCTGATTCTCGATCTCGGCGGCAATTCATCTTACAATGCACTTGATTTCTTTCTATTTGCCGACCACAAAATTGTCATTAGCGGTACAGAACCGGCTTCAATTTTAGACAGCTATAGTTTTGTAAAGGTATCGGCTTACCGTTTATTGGAGCGGTTTTTTTCAGAACACAAATCCCTCAAAGATCTTTCCCGGAAATTAAAAAATGGCTCATGGGGGCAATCAAATGGTTTCTCACTGGATTCTATTTTTGAGGAAGTCCGTGAGAGAGATGAATCTGCCTACCATAAAATAAGGGAGCAGTATGATCGGTTCTGTGTCTCCCTTGTGGTAAATATGGCCGAAAATCGCAAAGATTTTCAAATTGCGGAATCGATGCGACGTGTTCTGAAAGAGAAATGCTTCCTGAATGTCGGGATTCTGGGAACGATGCCATTTGACAAGCTTGCCCGTAGAGCAGCACGAAGTTTTATCCCCATAATTGTTGAGTATCCTCGATGCCAGCCCAGCAAGGCGATCCATCAGATGCTGGCGGCTATTCTTTTAGATCGAGATCAGAGTCTGAACCGCGCTGATCTTCTCCACAAAACAACCCTGATGCGTAGCGAAGCCAAAGATCGAATTAGTTCAGACAAAATGACGCTGGACGGATTGTCGATAAACGAGATAAACGATATTTATGACCGGGTTCCGAAACTTCGCCAGAGTTTTCAGAAGATTTTAAGCATCATGACAAATTAGACAAGATTGGAAGTCAAGGAGCAAGCGCATGTTAAAAACGAATAAGAATTTTACAAACGGCAAAAAACCGGGTTCCGCAAAGTTTTTCGAGCTGCAATCTTACGCAAAGGATTCAAACCCTAAAAGTAAAGAAAAGACAGTTATCGGCAAAGATATCTCCATTGAAGGTAACATCCGTGGCAGGGCGCATATGGTAATTGACGGATCGGTTAAGGGAAACATCGAGATGGAAACGCATAATTTTACCCTGGGTCCGGCTGGCAGGGTTGAGGGCGAAATTCATGCCCGCAACATAAGCATTAGCGGCCAGATGAAGGGCAATATCAAGACACCGGGCAAGATTGAAATTACCAAAGAGGCCGATTTTCAGGGTGATATTCTCGCAAAAAGCATCGCAGTAGAAAATGGTGCCTTTTTCAAGGGGTCGGTTGAACTCATTACTGAACCCCCCCAACAAACATTCTCAACAGAAGAACCGAGAGCAAAAAAAGCAGAAGCGTGAGTCAGAGCAAAGGATATTTGAATATAGCGGAAAAAGTGCTATCTCTGGTACCTTATGCTCAAATGACTGACTGCTTTGCCCAGCGCCCTTTTTAGTTCACTGCCCTTGCCATTCCGGGTGAGGTATTGCTCTATTATATCCTTTTTCAATTCGGCGCTGCCCGACTTCCCGTCTTTGAGGAGGGTTACCCGATAGAAGTCCTTTTTTTTGCCCTGCTCAACCGCCATTACCTGGACACTTTTATCAATCTTGCGGACCTCTTTTCGCAAGGTTTCTTCAATAAGTTCGACTGTCATCTCTGGCATTTTTCAAATCCTTAAAAAGTTGTTTTGCTAAATTGTCGATATGCCGCTCATCCGTGCCGCAGCATCCCCCAAGGATGCATTGAGATTTCTCAAAGAATTCTGAAAAGGGTAAATGTTTCATTTTGCTATCTCTGAATTCAGGAAAAGCGCATAAAAACAACCTTCAGTTTTTATCACCCTGCCCGCTCAGGGATCAATCGGTCGGGCCAACTTCAAATTTGCAGTGATCGTCGCCTTTGGCGAGACAATCTGTTTCCCGACCGGCTAATTTTTTCGGGCGTCCCGCTCTTTTTAGAATGGCGTGGAAAGCGCCCGCTATTGATCCCGGCAGGTGATCGCATACGGCCCGGTCGGTCTGACCGATTTCCTCGGCCACAGCCGAGTTTTCAAGTGTAACCACAACACGAACTGCGTCTTCGTCGTATTCGGTGATTTTCAATTTGCCCCAGCCCCTCAAACTTGCGCTGTTCATGTACTGCTCAAGGACGTCTCTGCCGCTGAGGCCGGCTCGGTCCATCTGCACCTGGACCCATTTGGTCGCTCCTTCCCACCCGGCCCTGTAATAGACTTGCCGAGCGGTTTCTGGATCACAGAGTTGTTCAACCTGCCGTTTTATGGCCACGAAGAACCATCGTGGCATCAGGACCATGGGAACGCTGTCCAGCATCAGCCTTTGTTCCGGCGTCAGGTTCAGGCGCGATTTAAGATTCTGATAGGTGGTTTGCGCAATTTTTTCCTGCTCCGATTCCAGCCAGACCTGGCTGAAAAGGCGCATCATGTTCTCTCCCATAATTTTGCGGACGTCTAATTCGCTGTAACCCCGTTTAAGCAGGGCAGCCGTTAAATTGGGGAAATCAGCCGCACCCTGGATACCCGCCGGGTTTTTCAGAGGATGATTCAACTCAAGGGCAGGACCTTTTTTAGACCTGCCGGTCAGAATCCAATCAAACCATTCCCTGGGTTGCCCTTCAGTGAAATCGGTTCCAACCGCGACGTGATCGATACCGATCATACCGACCAGGTAATCGACGACATCTATGAAATCGTTGAGGGTCGATTTGTTCCCGGCCGGCAGAAAGGGCGGGAAGATGGTCGCTCCCACCACACCGCCTTTGGCCGCCACGGCCTTTATGGCCTCGTCTGGTTTGTTG
>JASFPY010000072.1:0-8029 GCA_050115755.1 Desulfobacteraceae bacterium
TGCTCTAATCGCTCAATAATCTTACGGTCGCGGCTGGCAACGTTGGTCACAACCCAGGTCCGGATACCATGCCGGCTGTAAGTTATCCCTGAGTATGTTGTCACACCACCCATTTTAAGCCGGCTGAAATTCCGATGGACAATTTTATCGATTGTCGTCGAACCGACAACCGCGATGCCTTTTTCAATCATGCCGGACCCTGGTTTGCGTGAATTATCGGGTGAATCAATCGGTTTTGCAAAAACTATATTCGATGAAGCTTGCTTTTTCAAACGAAATACGCGTTTTTAGCTCAAGGCCCCGCCTTTGAAGCCAGAAAGCGGTTTAAAACAATCAACAAATTTGTTAAATTCAAGCGGTGCCCCAAAAAATGTAAGACCCCGGCATTGGGCTGCCATTATTCATTTCTTAAAATGACCGTTTTAAACATGAATTCAGAGCTTGCAGCGATCCTAAACCGCTCGCTTAAGATCGGCAATACCGCCATCGAAAAGCGGCTGGTTCTGGCCCCGATGGCGTTTTTAGGCAATGTCGCATTTCGACAGCTGGTTCAAAACTACGGCGGGTATGGCTTGTTGTTTACCGAAATGTGCAGTGCCAAAAGAATTCCAAACGAGAATCGACACCGGTCCACCTATTTCAGGTGGCGCGATGCCGAGCTTTCCCGGCTGGTCTGCCAGATCTTAGGTAGCGATCCAATGAACATGGCTGCTGCCGCGCGGCGCATTGAAGCCGAACAATTTTTTGGTGTCGACATCAATTTCGGCTGTTCCGAAGTGTCCATTTGCCGGCAGAATTGCGGGGCGGCCATTTTGGATGCGCCGGACCTGGCTGCTAAAATCGTATCTGAAGTTCGTAAAGCGGTGTCCATTCCATTATTCGTCAAATACCGCATCGGCTGGAAAGATAATCCCGGGGCGGCTGTTGATATGGCCCGACGTTTGGAAGACGCCGGTGCGGATGCATTGACGTTCCATCCGAGAATTGCCCCCGATCGTCGTTTGCGGCCGCCCAGATGGGAATATATCGGTATGGTCAAGCAGGCAGTAGCCATTCCGGTGTTCGGCAATGGCGATGTTTTTGATCAAACCGATTGTCTCAAGATGATTAAATCCACCGGATGTGACGGGGTAGCCATAGGCCGGATGGCGATCGCCCGACCCTGGTTGTTTGCAGAGTGGACGGACGGGTATCGGTGCGGCTCTGAGATTTATTTAAAAAGTGCGTTGCGCATGGCCGGGCTTCTGGAGCAACATTTTGATCATCATAAAGCGTTGCGGCGCTTTAAAAAATTTGGCTTCTATTTTTCCGCCAATTTTAAATTCGGCCATACCCTTTTCAGCACCATCCAGAAGGCTGAAAATATGAGCGAAGCAAAAAGAAATGTTCACCGATTTTTTGAGCGGCCGCTTGAAACTGTTTCCAGACCAAATTTGAATTTTTTCAGCTAATTTTGATTCCTTACTGAAGAGAAAATAAAAAACCACCAAAGCACGAAAAAATGAAAACACGAAACAAACATCATAATAAAATTTCGTGTTTTTTTAATTTCGTGTTTTCGTGGTAGCGGTTTTTAGTTTTCCTGTACGGTGACCTCCTTACCTTTGCGGCGGCGATAATTCGACATTTCACGGACATTGCTGGGGAATTTTTTAATAAAATTTTCAAGCATTTGATAAGCTTCATCGTCGGTGAACTGTCGCGGGGGATGTTTACAGAAATATGCGGATGCCGCTTCCAGTGCGCCGCCTTCACCCCGTTCGAGCGCCAGTTTGGCGCAGCGCAGCGAATCAATAGCCACTCCGGCGGAGTTGGGAGAATCCTCGACCGAGAGCCTGAGCTCCAGATCCATGGGGACATCACCGAAAAGCTTGCCTTCCATGCGGATAAAACAGATTTTGTTGTCTTTTTGCCAGGGCACGTAATCACTGGGGCCAATATGGATATTTTCATTTTTCAACCGCCGGGCGGCAACCGATTGAACGGCTTCGGTTTTGGATTTCTTTTTGGATTTTAAGCGATGGCGGTTGAGCATGTTGAGAAAATCCGTGTTTCCACCGGTATTTAACTGGTAGGTACGCTCCATCTTAACCCCTCGTTTTTTAAACAGATCTGTTAAAACGCGGTGGGTGATAGTGGCGCCCAGCTGTGATTTAATGTCGTCTCCGATCAACGGCACATTTTTTTCGGCAAAACGCCCGGCCCATTGCGGGTCGCTGGCAATAAACACCGGGATGTTGTTAACCAACGCCACACCGGCCTCCAGCGCGCATTCTGCATAAAAGCAAGCCGCCCGCTCTGAACCTACCGGCATGTAGTTCAAAAGAACCTCCGCGCCGGATTCTTTCAGCACCCGGACAACATCCTCAAGAGAAGGTTCCGGCAGATCTGCCGGCAAAAATGTGTAGCGGTCTTCGTATTCCTTCATATGTTCCGCGACGCCGTCCGCAATGCGGCCCATCCGGACGGTAATTCCTGAGGCCGGTAGGTGATCACAGAACACCGTCGTGCAATTCGGGTCAGAGAATATGGCCTCATTAACATCTTTGCCGACTTTGCGTTTGTCGATATCAAAAGCAGCCACCACCTCAATATCACCGGGTGTGTAGCCCCCGATTTCCCAGTGCATCAGGCCGATGGCATCCATTGGGCCTCGATCACGGTAATAATGAATTCCCTGTATCAGTGAACTGGCACAATTCCCCAAACCAGCTATCGCAATTTTTATATTCCCCATATCAACATCTCCTCCTTTCAATCCGGATTTTTTTTTATTGGTCCGAATATCTGCTCGTCGGGATAACTTGTGAATACCCCAACAGAATTTTCTCTCCAAGAAGATATTTACACACGAATATATGGAATATGAAATTTATATGGCTGATGAGCGTGTTCAACAAAGATTTTTGAGCCGCGATTTGCGCTCCCCCGTCAAAAAACTTCATCTGAAACCCTCGCTCATCTTGAGCTGCAGTGTTGTTAGGATAGCTGAATTTGTTTACAATATTTATATTAAGCATTATCTCATAAATTTCAATAAATCCCTCCAGAATATAATGTGCATTTAAGCTGTTTATCTGTCAAGGGTTAGACGTGTATTTTTAATCTCTCTTTTTACTCTCTTTCGCCAGAATGCCCCGCGGCTTGCCGCGGGGAGGCTTCAATTCACCGCTGACGCCAGGCTCAAGTATTTATTTTTTTCAGCAAACATCAACTTCTTATCGACCATCATATTTAGAAAATTTACAATGGTATCGCCCGGTATATCGGGAAATGCTGCGAAAATGGTCTGAACCGAGCGGTGCTTCTGGCAAAGCAAGTAGATCTCTCTGGAAGCGCCCACCAGGCGGTGTACGGAAGGCTCGGCCCTAAACCGCTTTTGGCGGATGATCATAAAATCTTTTCCGTCGCGGTAGCTTAAGATCGGCTTATCGCCCGGCCCCTTCAGCATTTCCGCATACTGTTTCTGCCAATCGGAGATCCTTTTTTTAACCGGCCGCCATATTTGTTTCTGGTATGTCAGATCTCCACGATAGGCCTGAATCATTAACGGCCATGTTCGATGGATTTCTTCGGGGAATAAAAATGCATAGTTGGGATGATTAAACACCGCCCGGATCCCGAATTTTTCAGGATGCTGCCACACGGGACTTTCCAACCCCAGCCAGAAACTAACGGCTCTAAGTGGTTGAAACGGCAAAGTAAATTCGAGGGTACTTAATGTTTCGGCCACATCCTGCTGAGTGCTTCCCGGAAAATACAGGATCAGATTTGAGATGTTTCGAATGCCGAGTGCCTCACAATTTTTCATCATTTCAAGATTCTGGATGGCGCTGGTGCCCTTATGCAGTTTCTTCAATAGACGGCTGCAAAGGGCTTCTATCCCAATCTGCACTTCTCGCATTCCACAATTCCGCATGGCCTTTAATTCCCTAAATGGCGTTGTCGCCCTGACTTCACCAAAAAGACGCAAATCTTTATTGAGTCCGGCGACTTGCAAAAATATGTCAATGGCCTTTTTTTTTGGCAGGACGTTATCCATGATTGCCACCGAAAGCGTCTGGTACCGGTCCGTCAAATAGTCGATTTCAGCAACTGCCTGAGATACGGGCTTGCAGCGGTAGCCTTCCCACTGGAGGTTCAGGTTGCAGAAAGCACATCCGGTCACTTTGGTGGATTCGACAGCGCGTTTCCACCAGCATCCCCTTGATATTTCGACCGGCAGGGTAGGGAAGAAGAACTTGGGGGCATCAAATGACTTTAGCAGACCAAAATAATCATCATAATCCGGAGCCGCCAGTTCATCCAATGCCTTCAGCTGCGAGAAGGAAGGCTTATCGGGTTGCTCCGTGTCGTTGAACCGGGTGCAAACGCCGTGAATTTTTGACAGATTCAAATCAGACGGCTTTTGCCTGAGATGTTGAATAATCTGATATAAGGGCATTTCGCCTTCACCATTTACGGCAACATCTACTTCCGGAAATTTTTGCAGGATGCCATGAGCGGAGACTCCTGCGGTTAACGCCCCCCCGACGACGACCATCAAATCAGGGAATCTTTTTTTCAGCCGCCTGATCATATAGAGTGCAGATGTCAACTGACAGATTGAGATGCTAAAACCGAGCAATCCGTAGGTTTCCCACTTCCGGCGACTTAAAAAGGCATCCGTCGTGCGCTTGATCTGCTCGGTCAGGGTTTTGAACCGGACTTGCCGCAGAATTGAATTTCCCGTTGATTCTTTGCAAAAAAGGGCTTCGGCCTGTTTGATGCGCTCTGGATACAGCAGCGCAGCATAAACACTTTCTGCCAGCCAGGAGCGCTGCGAGATTTCATGGTAAAGTCGATAACCGATGGCCTCCGCAATGGACAGATAAAAGTGAAAAGCATCGATTTGCATTTCCGGGATGCGGGTCTGCAAAAACGCCTTTAACGTGCCCAGCTGAATGGAAGGACGGCTGTAAAGCGGCCACGGAGTGGAAATCAATGTGATTTTACGCAAAGCATCTTTGGATTTAATATTCATTTAAAATATGTTGCTTATATCTTTTCCTGCAATGTTTGGCCATTTATTTACAGGCGACCTGAATGTTGATTCATCCGGATAGATATTTTACACAAACATCTATCGGCTCCCAATCTGTCCTTATATATCCCAGAAATATGTATTTGAATCAAGTGTTTAGATTAGATCATGCATTTGCACTCAAATGGGGATAAATAGGGGTTACGAGGGATATTTTGCGGGGAACTAGTGACAAACTAGTGACCAAAATACTCGGCACAAATTGAGGTTTAGGGCAAGCTACCCGAAAAGCCCCGATCATTAATTTGGTCGGGGCTTTTTTACCTTTCTAAATATTACGCCAATAAATCCCAAAAAATTTCAGCCTATCCAATTTTCGGCTTTAGGCACGCGATCCAAAAAAAATTATGGCTTGAAAAAGTATATATTTGATATTACGCAATCTGCAAAGTTATACGCAATAAATGAAACGTTTTCTTATTGTTCGGCTGAGGCTAATTGGTTTGATCCAAAGATCGTTAATTATGATATGAGCGATGACAATGTAATTAAAATAAACCATGGTATTAATACGAGGTGTTATCTTGATTTTATTTGATACATACTCCGACTAACAGGTCTTGAGGTTTAAAATGAAAGATTACGAGACAGAAGAGGTTGCTAAAATACTTATCGAATGGAATCCATTGGGGGATGATGCAAAAAAAATCAAAGATCTTAATGGTTACAGAACAGAAGCTATGGATATAATTTCCGGCTTAACGATTTATAAAAATAGAATGAGTGCTGAAAATATTATTAAGGAAGTTTTAAATCAAGCATTTGGCCTAAATCTAACAGAATATGAGTGTATAGCACCGACCCAAAAAATTTTGAATGTTTTGAATAAAAGTTGATTGCACTTTAACAACCGCAAACCTTTTTTTACAGATCCGTGTACATGTCGGTAATTCTGAATCACTGAAAACTTGTGATACCCATTTTATATCTGTAAAATTAAAAAAGTACATTTATTCTCAATGTAGCGGTACTTAGGAGATATTTGGTTTTCTGGATTGATATTCCAAAAATATTCATTTGGGAAATCGCTAATCTCTTGACCCATACTCCCCAGATAATGTATTTATTTTATGAAACACTTAAAGCACCCCTGAGCTGGCTTCATTATCGAATTGACAGTTCCTTTTCTAAACGTATCATCTTCTTTTAAGGCCCAACTTATTGAAGGTGATCATTATGTCCAACGAACAAAAAGTCACACGCAAACTCAGAGCCATTTTTTCAGCCGATGTCAAAGGCTACAGCATCCTTATGGCGGATGATGAGGTTTCTACGATCCAGAGCTTGCAGAATTACCGCAACATCATGTCAGCGTGTGTTGGAAAGCATGATGGCAGAGTCGTGGATGCCGTTGGTGACAACCTATTGGCAGAGTTTGAAAGCGCAGTTGATGCCGTTCAGTGTGCTGTAGAGGTTCAGAAGGAACTGAGAGATAAGAATAAAGAACTTTCTAAAGAAAAGAGGCTTGAGTTCCGGATCGGAATTAATATAGGTGATGTGGTTCAGGAGGGGGATAGGATTTATGGGGATGGTGTGAACATTGCTGCAAGGATTGAAGGTCTTGCCGATCCCGGCGGTGTGTGTATCTCACGAAATGCGTATGATCATATCAAGAATAAGCTGGAGTTGGGCTACGAATACATCGGAGAACACGCTGTAAAAAATATCAAGGATCCAGTAAGGGTTTATAAAGTGCTAATGGATCCGGAGGATGCAGGCAAACGAATAGGTGAGAAAAAGAAGAGATCGAAACTTAAATGGTTCTTAGCAGCTGCAGCCATCTTTGCCTTACTGGCAGTCGGCATTTTAGGTGGTCTCTATTGGAAATATTTATATCTGCCCACACCTGAAAATATTGATCCTGAAAACAAAAAGACATTTGAATTACCGAAAGGTCCATCCATTGCAGTTCTGCCACTGGACAATATGACAGGAGATCCTGAACAAGAATTCTTGTGTGATGGAATCACTGAAAACATCATCTCATCACTTTCTTATATTCCAAACCTTTTTGTGATCGCTCGCAATTCGACTTTTACTTACAAAGGAAAATCAATAACGGCTCAACAAGTTGGGCGTGAACTGGGTGCTCAATACCTATTAGAAGGCAGCATTCAAAAATCAATTGATAGAATCAGAATTACTGTTCAGCTTATAGAGGCTAGCACCGGACACCACAAGCTGTCGGAGATTTATGATAGAAAACTCGATGATATCTTCAAATTGCAGGATGAAATAACATTAGCAATTATACAAGCTATAGCATCTAAGATAGCCGGCACAGAAAGACTTAGAGGTTATCATGATGATTTTACAAACCTTCATGATTTCCTTAAATACTTAAGAGCGATTAGCTATTTCCATCATTTAAGCCCTGAATACAATAAGATGGCTCAAAAAGAACTACTTGAAGTTATTGACTCTAATCCAAATCTGCCGCAAGTATATGCCTATTTGGCTAATACGTATACTTGGTCTTTTCTGTATGGGCAGTGTGAGCCCCCTATTATTTGTTTTGCCAAAGCATCAGAAGCAACCCGAAAAGCCCTTTCCTTAGATGAAAACGACGTTAATGCTCTTGGTTCCGCTGCAGTTCTATCTTTATACAAAAAAGATCATGAAAATGCTATCGCCTATATAAAAAAGGCTTTATCTGTTCAGCCCAATGGTGCCCACTGTTATGTGATATTTGGAAACATACTCAGATCTATGGATCGATCTAATGAAGCCATATCGATTATTAAAAAGGGTATTCTCCTCAATCCATATCCTCTTCATTGGTATTATTCAGGGTTAGGCATGGCTTATACAGATAGTGGTCAATACGATGAAGCCATAAAAGCATTCAAAAAAAGTATTGAAATTGATCCTTCTTGGATTGCTTATCTTGGTTTGGCAATAGTATATGGTCACTTGGGATATGAAAAAGAAGCAAAGGAGACTGTG
>JASFPY010000073.1:0-7949 GCA_050115755.1 Desulfobacteraceae bacterium
CAGATTTTGATTCCAGTATGCGGATATGATTTTATAAAATATATCCGCCAGCAACTGACAGCCTTTTTGGACGGGGTCAAGCCGGGATGGCCAGAAAAAGATCGGCGCCCGATCATCCTGCATTAACCCTAATTTTTTCTGGAGATAGCGCTTGTTTTCCTTTTTGCCGGCGATATGGTCCTTGGGGCCATAGGTTCGCTTCAATTCCTTATCTAAAGCCGGGTTAAAGGAAGGGTCCGGCGCATTGAGAATGCCTGCCGCGCACGCCGCCTTCACTTTATTGGCCAGTTCCTGACGCAAAGGGGGATAGACGAAATCATGTCGGCCGTCGACGATTTCCGCCAGGAAATTCGGGCTGACCACATTGACAAAATGGGCCGCAAAGACACCGCTGGTCAGTAAATCGATGGGGTTGCTTTCCCTGGCAGTTTCGTAGTTCTCGGCCATAAACTCAAAATACAAATTCTGCCAGAATGATGCAGCGTCGATTCCGCGATCTTCAATGAATTCAAGCGTTGTTTTTACGGTATGCACATTATGAACGGTGAATAAACAGGGGATGCCCATATGGCGGGACATGGCCGGAATTAAACCGGTCATCCAGTCATTGCAGTGGATCAGGTCGGGCTGAACAAGGGGAATGATATTGTTAATGACCTCGCGCTGAAACGCCAGCGCCAGTTTGATATTTTCGGTGCCATAATCAGAATAAACCCGATTGATATAGTAAAACGCACGGTCTTCTGCCAGATGAATGCGATCATCAGGCATCTTGCGCTTGATCTTGCTGAACTCCTTTTTTAAGACCGGTGCCAGTCCATCACTGAAAATTGCCCGGTAGTCCGGCAAGGCAACGTGTACATCGGCCCCCTGTTCAAACAGGGCATTGATGAGTGCAGCGGAGACGTCCGCCAATCCTCCGGCCTTGGCTGTGAAAAAAGAAGCCAGGCCTCCCATGCGGTCGGGGAGGTATGTCACTTCCGGGGTTACAACAAGCACCCGGGGATTGCTGGGAGCGTCATTCATGCGTTTATGCTTTCATAAAGACCTTAAAAATATTAACTTCTTTTTTATATCAACTGGCAAGTTATTGGTTATCCGTTATTTGTTATTCGAAAAGAGCGGTCGGCAAGATTTTTACCAATAACCAATAACAATTAACAAATACCTACAAGTCGTCTCAAGAACTGCAGGTTACGCTCAAGAACAAGGCAAAAGCCGACGCAAAAGCGCAGCATACGTTACAGTATGTGAGCATTTTAAGGAGGCTTTTAACGCAGTTATTGAGTGTTAGATGCATTTTTGAGATGGCTTGTTACGCCCATGTCAGCAATCGCGGTGTCGATTTGACGCGCTCATCGCCCCGGGGGGACACTCTGACGGTAAATCCGAATCGACCCGAACTCTGACAGGTTAACGAACAGCCATACAGATAATGGCCGTTGCCGCGGTCTTCCAGAACGCCCATTTGCTCCACATGGCTGGCAACCAGATCTTCTAAAGATTGCATGTGGCCGTAGTAAAGTTCAACATCGACTTCATCGGGTTGAAGCTCGGTCAGATTTATTTCCGCTGTAACTTCAAAATTTTCGCCTACGCGGTAGGGGCCGCGATTTTTGCTCATAGGCGATCGGATCTCAATATTATTCCAGAGGGAACGCAGTCTTTTGATTTGCGTAGCCAGATTCCTGGCCTCTTCTGCCTGCCCGGCAAGCAAGCTATCATATCGTTTCGCAGCCGGAATATAATAGCGGTTGTTATATTCTGCCACCATGCGAAGGCTGCAGAACATTTCCATTGCCATTTTCATGGAAGCCTTCATTTTTTGTAGCCAGCAGCCCGGTAAATCTCCGTTTTTTCGATCATAAAAACAGGGAATGACCTCATTTTCCAGTACGTTGTAGAGCGCCTGACTTTCCACGGCATCCTGATAGTCGTGATCCTCATATTCCTCACCACTTCCGATGCGCCAGCCCCGTTCCTCCGTGTATCCTTCACACCACCAGCCATCGAGGATACTCACATTCAATACCCCGTTTATTGCCGCTTTCATTCCGGATGTTCCGCAGGCCTCGAGGGGCCGCCGTGGCGTATTGAGCCACACATCTGCGCCCTGGAACAGGTGACGCGCCAGGTGCATGTCGTAATCTTCCAGAAATATGATGCGATCACGAAGTTCCGGCTGACTGGCAAACGCGAAAAGCTTTTTAATGAGCTCTTTGCCCTCGTTGTCTTTCGGATGAGCTTTGCCGGCAAAGATAAATTGAGCCGGGTATTTTTCAGAGTTAACGATTGCCTCCAGGCGCTGGGGATCCTTAAACAGCAAATGGGCACGTTTATAGGTTGCAAACCGCCGGGCAAAGGCGATGGTCAGCACATCGGGGTCCAATACCGATTCAAGCGCTTCAATCACATTGCGGGGCGCGTTGCGCCGGTTATATTGTTTAATCAAATGTTCCCGGCAGGTGCGCACCAGACGCGCGCGGTTCATTTCATGGCTGCGCCACAGTTCTTCGTCGTAAATGTCGTCAATCTGGTCGATATTTTCCGGTTTGCGGGAACTCATGTACCAATCGGGCCCCAGATAGCGGTTAAAAAGAGCGGCAAATTCTGAGGAAATGAACGAGGAAATATGAATACCATTGGTAATATGGGATATGGGGACTTCTTCCACCGGTCGTTGCGGCCAGACATGGGACCACATGCGCCGGGCCACAGATCCATGTAGCCGACTGACACCATTGCAATGGGCTGCCGCATGCAGCCCCAGAATAAACATCGACAAAGGCGCATCGGGGCCGGAACCCTCCGGTTGCCCCCATGATAATATTTCTTTTTCGGTGGTTTGCAGACTCTCTTCGAGGGGCTTTAAATACGGCCTGACATGTTCGGCCGGGAATTCATCATGCCCTGCGGCCACCGGTGTATGGGTGGTAAAGACTGTGGTCCGGGGAACGATCTCAAGGGCGGTTTTAAGATCAACATTAAAGCCGGATATGGTTTGAGCCAGGCGCTCCAGGCTGGCAAATGCCGAATGTCCTTCGTTCATATGCAAAACCTTGACGTTGATTTTCATGGCTGCCAGCGCGCGCATCCCGCCGATACCCAGCAACACCTCCTGGGCCAGACGAATTTTATGATCAGCGGCGTAGAGCCTTGAGGTGATCGTACGGCAAACCGGCTTGTTCTCAAGAATATTGGTGTCCAGCAAATACAATGGAACGCGGCCGACCAGGATTTTCCAGACGATGGCATGAATGGGGCCTTCCGGTCCGGCAACCGAAACCCGCAATTCATTGCCCGAATCATCCAGCACACGCTCAACCGGCAGTTCATATAGATCGGTTTCCGGATAGGCTTCCTGTTGCCAGCCGTCGGGATTGAGGTATTGACGAAAATAACCGCGGTGATACATAAGACCCACACCAATTAACGGAAGGCCCAGATTGGACGCTGCCTTCAAATGGTCGCCGGCCAGAATACCCAGGCCGCCGGCAAACAATGGCAGGCTTTCGTGAATGCCGAATTCCATGGAAAAATAGGCGATGGAATCACCGGGACCAAAGGAAGAATCGCTTTGATCGGTTGAATCAAGCACCCGGATTTGAAATTGCTCCTGAACTTCCTTCAGGTGAGCCAGATAGCCTTTATCTTTTGCCAGCTTTTCAAAGCGGCTTTGGTCAATTTTGGACAAAAAAGCAATGGGATTGCGGCCGGATTCGGCCCAGAGCCCCGGATCCATGCGACGGAATAGTTCGATGGCATCTTTATCCCAGCACCACCACATATTGCGCGACAGCACTTCGAGAAACTGAAGCTTTTGCGGTATATTTGGAAACACCTGAAATGTTTGAAAGTTTTTCATTTGACGATCATCTCCACCCTATAATTTTGAAACGCTCAGTCTAGATCCAGTTTGGTCTAGCCGGCATGTTGTAATCACACAGAAATATCGCTTAATGCACAAAAAATCAAGATATCACTGGAATTAAGGAATTTAGGGATTGAGGAATTCAGGAATTTAGGGATTAAAAATCGCCAATAAACATGGACTTAATTCCTCAATTCCTTAATTATTATTTTTTTCGAGTTTGAGCCAGACCCGCAACAGTTCGCTGGCGCCCCAGGCCTGGGCATCGCATCCGCGCTCGGTGTGAGGATGGTCACCGTCTAAGATTTCCGGTATATGGCCCAGGCAGCCACTTTCAATCAGACGCGTGCTGCTGGTCAACCAGGACAGGGCCGTTTCGATGCTTTCTTTTCCATAGGTGATGGCCCATGCCTCACAAAAAGACGGAAACAACCAGGTCCAGGCCGTGCCGTTATGATAGGCCGGCTTGCGCCGCGTGTCTTCATCACCCGCATAGCGTCCCTGGTAAGGATGGTGGGGATCGTTGATTAATTTTCCATGATGATGAATTTCAAGTCCGTATCGCAGCGGTTGGTCGGCCAGGCTGCGGATGGCACCCGGTACCAGAAGTCGCTGACAGGCCGCCAGAATTTGCTGGCACTTTTGCGGTTCTTTGACTGCGCCCAGCGTGATGGCTAACAGTTGATTGGGGCGCAAGGCGTCGTCGGCCGTTGCATCTTTGGCCGGCTGGCCGGGGACGGCATGCAGGCAGTCCGACAGGTAACCTAAATCCGGCTGCCAGAAGGTCTTCAGGATCGCTTCTTGAACCTGCTGGGCCAGGTGCTGCCAGGCTTTAGCGGTTTCAGCAGAGTCGATTTCGGACAAAAAGCACAGGGCAGCATGCCAGAGGGCCTGGATCTCTACGGGATAGCCCTGCCGGGGGGTGCCGGCCGGATGATTGGTGTCCATCCAGCTAAAGTGTGTCGGGCTGAAAATCAGCCCCGATTGCGGGTCCATGCAAACGCCATTGGGCATACCGGCTTTTATGCATTGACCGATCGATAAAAGGATCTGCCGTATCGAACGGCCCCCACAGTCTGAATCCAGGAATGGCTCATCCGTTCCCGCTCGAACCCAGTCTGCACAGGCGGCAATCAACCACAGCGGCGCGTCGGATGTATCCCGGTTAGCGGCGTTATCGGCCTGTATCATGTTCGGCAGGGTGCCCTGTTTCTCAAAGCGGGCAAACTGCATGATGATATCCCGGGCGTCCGCCATTTTTCCTGCGGCCACCAATCCACGCACAAAAATCAGTGCATCTCGTCCCCAATCCAGAAACCAGGGATACCCGGCGATGACGGTTTTTAAATCGCCGCGCTTGACCACATAATGGTCCAGTGATGATTTGAGTATTGTGCTGAAGTTTTCAGCCCCCTCTGCCGCTTCGGATGCCCTAAAAGCTGTTGAATACAGGCTGGGGGGGTGCTCCAGCGGTGATTCATTTTCAAAACCGGCATCCGCCCGGAGGGTTACGGTCTGATTGCCTTTGACAGAAGCCGACAGGTATCCGGGACTGAACAGATCTGAATCCGGATCATGGCCCCGTCCGGCATCCTTCGGCCGGTTGACCATATAAAGCCACTCTGGCTCCCATACAAACGAGCCGTCGGAAATTTGCACCCTCAGCTGATGGTCGGCGGCGGGTGCAAAATGAAAGCCATTGGCAAAGGCGGTTACCGCATCAGGCCACTGATGTTCAGGACCCTGATAGGCTTTGGTGGATGCGTGAAAATCGCGGTCTTCTATATCCGGCCGTAAAATGATCGTAACCGGGTCGGAATCCGCCAGCCGCTGCGGCAGATGCTCGGCCGGATGGCGAAAAAGGCTCAAAACCACTGAATTTTGATCTTTAACCATTTCAACGCGCATGGTTATCAGAACATGTTCTCCCTGGCCTGTGGGGATATGATACTGCCAGATTCCGCCGGAACCCGCTGCCAGGCGGAACATTTCCAGACAGTCCGTATTCAAAACTTGCGAATAGCCTTGAAATACCACCCAGGCCCGGCAGCGGCTGAACATTACCCGGCGGTCTTCAGGATAGTGCGGATTCAGGTTGGCCGCCAGCAATCCATCATAGCGGCTGGTTAGATTTCCCCAGGAAACCGGGCAATGCAGCATTGCCCCGCGGCCATTGGTTCCCAGAAAGATGAAATCCGCTTTCAGCAGTTCGGAATGTTTAATGGTCTGCCTTACACGAACATTTTCGGGTCGGGGCAAAAACAGCAGCCGGGCGACTTCATGCCGGCAGCCTTTGGCTTCAGTGAACGCATAGACCGATAGCGCCAGGGTTCGGGTCTTCAGGGTCTGCGGCACTGCCAGCGGCAGAAACAGGGCAAAATGATCCCCATTTTCATCTGCGCCCGCAAAGCTGACCTCCGCTGCAACGATCCGTTCGCCGTCCATAATCTGCGCGCGAAATGAACTGCCGCTGCAAATGAGCAGAAAATGATCCGGGGGAATCATGACTTCCCGCCGCAGGTCCTGCGGCCATTGCCATACGATAACTTGCGGTTGACGGCCACGGGGGGAATGCCGGCTGCAAAAATCCGACGGATTTTCCTTCAACTGCCGGGCGGCCTGTTCGAGGTCAAAATTTTCGAGATGTTTGATTCCCTGATGATATGAGACCACTTCAAGGGCTTTCGCATAAAGCCGCTGCTGTTCAATTCGCTCCGGCAGCAAAAAAGGTTGTTTGGGAAAATTTTGAATTTGCTGAAGATCTTCGGCGCTTGCTGACAGACACAAAACCTGGCCGGGTTCCAGCAGCAGTGTATCCAAGCCGTTGGATGTGGCAACCTTTATTTCATCTCCGCTCAGCAGATCGGTGAATGCAGAAGGGCTCGGCTCTTTCGATACGGGTTCCCATGCCGCTGCAGTCCGATTTTCAAAATCCAGGTTGACAATGATTAGCAACCATTTATCGGACTCGGGATGCTGCCGTTTCAGAACAATAAAATTACCGTCATTTTTATGGTGCATACTGAAGGCGGCTTTTTCGTGAAATGCCGGATGGGCCTTGAGCAAATCACTGAGCCGCCGAATTTGAGCAACCTGGTTGGAATCAGCGCCCCAGTTTAATGAGGGCGCATCGTGCACGTTGATTTTCTCCGCCGCAAACCATTCAACCCCGTTTGCAAAGCCAAAGGCGCCGTTGGGTGAACTCAGGGCACACAGGGCGGTGCGCATTCGGGCGTATGTTTCGGATTGCTGGGCCAGCCGGAGATTGTCATGTGTTTCTGCAAAATGCACCATGATGCCGTCCGTCTTCGAAATATCGATGGCTTCCGGCAGGTAATGCTCGATCTGAGCGCGGTCATAATTTTGAAACAGCTCTGAATAGGCCCAATTTAAGTTGGCGGTGTTTAACAGATCGCGCGTCACTGAAATTTTGCCACCCAGGCCTTCGAGCAAAAAAACAACTTCGGGGAACTGCGCTCTGACTTTTGCAATCATATATTTCCAGGCTGCTGCCGGGATCATGTAACCGGCATCACAGCGGAAACCGTCCACACCCCGCCGGCACCAGGTGATAAAGACATCCGCCATGTATTGCCATAGACCCGGCTGGGAATAATCCAATTTGGTCAGGTCTTCCCAGGCAACGCCCCAGGCGCCGGGAACCTCGATACGGCCTTCGGGACTCCTGACCAGCCAGTGCGGATGGGTTTCATGCAGGCGGGCGGCCCATCCGGTGTGATTGATGGCAATGTCGATCATGATTTTGGCATTGCGCTGATGGACAGCGTCCACCAGTTCAATAAATTGCTCCAGAGGGGTGGCCTGCGGATCAAATTCAGCCAGCGCGGGGTCAACGGCGGTAAAACTCAGAGCCGCGTAAGGACTGCCGAATCTTCCCATGCGCCCGTAAGTTGTTGGCGTGGGATGGATTGGCAGCAGCAAAAGAATGCGGCATCCAAGTTCACCGAGAATAAAATCAAGTTCCCCAATCAGGTCCCGAAAGGTCCCCGAAGGCGGAATCACCGCATAGCCGTCCCGGTCAAGTTTTCGGACGCATTTTTCATCAGACGGGTCCAGG
>JASFPY010000074.1:0-7846 GCA_050115755.1 Desulfobacteraceae bacterium
CGGTAATCATTTGTTGAGGCTGGCAGCGGCGCAGCCCCAGACGGGCCTTACTTCTTTATTTGATAGGCTTTATGTTCGCTGCAAAATGGGTTGCTGGGAAAAACTCCCCGACCCCTCAAATAATTAACCTTCATGAGCATCAGCCCTCTTGCCGGAGCCGTTGCACTGGCCCGCGAACGATCTTTGGAATCTAAAACACGCTTGAACTCAGGGGGTGTTAATTTCCCGAGACCCACATCCACGAGCGTTCCGACAATGCTGCGAACCATATACCTTAAAAAGCCGTCGGCTTCGATCTCAAAGACCAACAACCCGCTTTCTTGTTCGGTAAGTTCGGCTGAATAAATATGACGGGTGGTTTGCTGTCTGGCGCTGCCGCTGCTCTCAAATGCTTTGAAATCATGGTGCCCGATAAGGTGAACAATGGCGGCTCGCATGGCCTCCAGGTTCAGTGGTTTGCGAATAAACCATGCGTACTGGCGCCCGATGGCGGCCGGTAAGGGCCGGTTTAGAATCCGGTAATGATAGACTTTGCTTTTGGCGTCATAGCGGGCATGAAACGATGTGCTTGCCGGCTCACAAGCCTGAATAACGATATCTTCCTCCAGCAGGCTATTAAGCGCGTTCATCAGCGCTTCCGGTTCCAACCGGGTGTCGCATTTGAAATTGGCCACCTGACCGCGGGCATGGACGCCGGCATCGGTGCGCCCCGATCCGATGAGGGTTACACTGCTGGTTGTTATTGTTTTCAGGGCTTTTTCAATTTCTCCCTGTATGCTGCGGTCTTGCTTCTGGCGCTGCCAGCCATGATATCGGCTGCCATCGTATTCAATAATCAACTTAAAATTTCGTATCATGGTTGGTCGGGTTTGTTTTATTCTCAAGGATAAACATGTTTTCCCATTTATAAAATTTGAAACGCTCAATTTTGGTTTAAGTTAGATCAACAGAGCCACTGACAATGAGATAAACGATAGCATCGTTGAGAGTGCGATGGCGGCTGATGCCAGCTGAGTATCGCTGCTTAACTGAGAAGACAATATATACAGCGCCGTTGAAGTCGGCAATGCGAAATAAATCATGCCGACCTTAAAGGGAAGCGCGGTCGCATTAAATATCCTTAAGAAAAGATACCCGGTTAGGGGAAGCAATACCAGCTTGAGCATACAGGCAATCAGGGATAATTTTAAATGGTTTTTCATGCCGCCAAGTGTCAAAGAGCCTCCAATGGAAAGCAGGGCCAAAGGCAGGGTAACAAACGATGCCAGCCGGAAGGTGTTGTCAATGAAAACCGGAAATCCCCCGATAAGCCTCCAGTAAATGATGCCGGCTAGGCAGGCGATGATCAATGGATTGGAAATCAGCGCTTTGGCGGTAAGCCGCGCGCGATGCAACAGCGACACTTTTTTTTCTGCATACCAGGACAAGGTGCTTACCGCCAGGATATTGATAATCGGAATGATCAAACCGATTAGAAGACTGAACTGACGGGCACCGGCTTCTCCCAGGGCATTCAGAATGACGGCCATTCCGATATAGGTGTTAAAGCGATAACAGCTCTGTGAAAAAGAACCGGCTTGATAGGCTGGCACGCTGAAGACTTTAATGTAAAGGCTGCTGATTACATACACGCTGATCACCGCACAAATCGACGCTTTATAAAGACCGAAATCACCAATCTGATCCGATGGGGCGACACCAATCTTCCAAAAAAGCATTGCCGGAAAAAAAATATAGTATATGAGCTTATCTGCTGTTTTCAAAAACACATCATGGGTCAAGCCCAGGCGCTTGAGCAGGTGGCCGAAGAACAGTAGTGCAAATACCGGAAAAAGATTGTTTAAAACCATTGGTCCTAAAATCTGTCGCATGGGAAGTTGCCGAGGGCCATTTCAATATATTCATCCAATGAATCGGAAAACCGTTTCACAGGGAACCGTTGGCTGCAGACCTTGCAGCGCAGGTATACATAAGGTCAGGCTTTTTCTATAATAAGCTCGTTTCCGCAATCCGGGCAGCACATTGTATTTTTTGTCATCACCTTTTCCCCGTTACCCGATCATTGATCTCGATGGGGCTTTTTCGAAAATATTCCGGCAGCGTAGCGAAAAGAAATCGGGATGTCAATTGATGTCGGCAAGCGCCGGCTGGCTGGCGAATTGACATCTTTGTGGACAGCTGCCAGGTTTTTATATATTATGATGGCCAATCAATAGAAACAGACTGTCTTTGTGCAAGCCGATTCAGGATGTTCGCATAATTTAGGTCGGGCCCGTTACCCGTTAGCCCGTTTGCCGGTTAAAAAATATAAAAAGACATTTTTCCTTATTTTGCGGGCTCAACTGGCCAACTTAAAAAGGTGATCTATTATTTTTTGAGACACCTTGATATCTGAATTTACTAAATTCAACCATTTTGAGGTAAAGATGTGTAAAGGCTTTAAATTCTCCGGCGTCGGCTCGGGACTGAAAAAGAATGGCGAAAAAGATCTTGGACTCATTTTTTCCGAAACACCGGGAAGCGTTGCCGGCGTATTTACCCGCAATCAAATAAAAGCCGCCCCGGTCCTGTTGGATATGCAACGGATCACCTCTGGTGTCTGTCAGGCGGTGATTGTCAACAGCGGCAATGCCAACTGCTGCACCGGAGCAAAAGGGATGCAGGATGCCATTTCAATGGCACGTTGGGCGGCTGCAAAGCTGGATATCCCCGAAGAACAGGTGCTGGTGGCTTCTACCGGCGTCATTGGAGAGCCGCTTGACGTTGAGAAGGTTCGAGCCGCGCTTCCGGAACTTATCAATACGCTGGATGCCGATGGCGTATCGGTTCTTGCCGAGGCCATCATGACCACCGATACAGTGCCCAAGGTGGTTACCCAGAAAGGCCGCCTGCGCGGTGCAGCCTTT
Organism: Desulfobacteraceae bacterium; assembly: GCA_050115755.1. Classification (GTDB taxonomy): domain Bacteria; phylum Desulfobacterota; class Desulfobacteria; order Desulfobacterales; family JAHEIW01; genus JAHEIW01. The sequence continues at coordinate 2,907 of JASFPY010000074.1, forward strand.
ACCGTGACCGGGGTTGCCAAGGGCTCTGGAATGATCCGCCCGGACATGGCCACATTGCTGTGTTTTGTCATGACCGATATTGCGGCGGAGCCGCAATTGCTCAAAGAGATGCTTCTGGCCGCTGCGGATCGCACGTTAAACCGTATTACCGTGGACGGCGATACCAGCACAAACGATACCGCGCTTTTGATCGCCAACGGGCTGTCCGGAGCCGTGATCACCAGTGATGCCGATAGAAAAAAATTTCAGGGCATCCTTGATGCGGTTTTGATGTCGCTGGCCAGGCAATTGATCAAGGATGGCGAAGGCGCCACAAAGCTGGTTGAGATCGCCGTGAAGGGAGCCGGGTCAGATGCCGATGCCTATCAGATTGCCGATACGGTCGCCCATTCAAATCTTTTAAAAACGGCACTATTCGGAGAGGATGCCAACTGGGGCAGAATACTGGCAGCTGCTGGCCGGGCGGGGGTGCCGATTCAACCCGATGCGATGGATATCTATTTTGCCGACGTGTTGATGGTAAAAAACGGGATGGGGTGCGGCAAAAAAGCCGAGGCCCGGGCCACTCAAATCCTCAAACAGCCCGCGTACACCATAACGATTGATTTAAAGGCGGGCAAGGGAATGTCTTCGGTAATTACCTGTGATTTTTCGATTGATTATGTAAAAATCAATGCCGACTACCGCTCATAGTGGTTTCCTTCAATTAACGGCGACTTGATTTATGGCTTGTTGGGGCTGTCGATGGATTCCCTTTAAAAGAATGGCATAGGGCATGGCGCATAGGGCAAGGCGTTTGATTTAATGAAAAAAATGCGATTCTAACGCGATGCGCTCAGCCCGTCGCTGTCGGATATACGTCGTTATAAACAATCGCCGAATTTGCTGATTACAAGTTTAACTAGCTAAAAAACCGAGATATGGCTGAAATGCGGTTGCAGAAATATCTTTCCGGAGCGGGCATATGTTCCCGGCGCAAGGGCGAGGAATTTATTAAAGCCGGTTGGGTAAAGGTTAACGGGAAGGTCGTCACCGAGCTTGGCGTAAAAGTTGATCCGGAGAGGGATACTGTAGAAGTCGATTGTGAAGCCATTCGGTCCGATACCGTGCCGATATACATCGCGCTGAACAAACCCAAAGGCTATGTCTCCAGCTGTTATCAACAAAATGAACAGATTGTAACGGATCTTTTGGATATTTCCGATAGAGTCTATCCCATCGGACGGCTGGACAAGGATTCAACCGGGCTTTTGCTGCTGACCAATGACGGACAGCTGCATCACCGGCTGACGCACCCATCTTTTAACCACCAAAAGGAGTATGAAGTCACGGTAGCCAGACCGCTGCCCGAAGGCGCGTTGCGCAAACTGGCCAAAGGGTTGCCGATGATGGGGACACGAACGCGTCCGGCACGCGTTGATCGAATTTCCGCCAGACGCTTCCGGATTGTTTTACAGGAAGGAAAAAATCGGCAGATCAGACGGATGGTTCGGAAAGTCGGAAACCGGGTTACGTCTTTAAAGCGGATTCGAATAGCCAACATCAAGCTGGGTAATCTGCCATCGGGCAGCTGGCGGCACCTGACTGAAAGCGAAAAAGAAAACCTGCTAAAGGTGCGCTAAGACAAATTCTGTACGCTCTTCAACACTGAGCAACGGCACATGAATAATGTCATAGCCAACGGAACGGTAACTTTCTGTGATCAATCGGTTCAGCAGACGGGCTGTTTGTTCATTTTCGGAGCGCACCGGATCTGCCAGAAAACGAAGCCTTTCAAAATGAAATACATTTTGATAGCGAACCTCAAGGCTTTTCTGAAACGGCTCGGCGGTGTTCAGCCCGTTGAGTTTGTAGTAGGCAATGCTGTCGGGTACGCCGCGATCAAAAAAAATAATTTCATCTTTCTTGAGCCTGGCTTCAATCCTGACTTTTTCCATCAAAATATGGCGTTCAAACGACCATTCGTCGGTCTTTATTTCGGTTAGCGCCTTGCCCTTCATCAATTCATTGTCTATATAGGCACGCGCAACTTCATGAATAACTTTATGTCCCCGTTGTTCCAGCATACGGATGACGGCTGTTTTGCCCGAACAGGGGGCGCCTGTGATCACTGACCATCTCGTGGATTGCCGATGTGTGTTTTCAATTGTCATATCGCACTGGCGCCACCGTCTGCGAGCAAAGTCTGGCCGGTAATAAAATCAGCGCCGCTGGAGCATAAAAACAGAACCGGATGGGCAATATCGATGGGCTCCGCGATTCTGCCCAGCGGGATCGTTTTAACGATTACGTCATGAAGATCCTTGTTTGACCAGAAGGGCTCACTGAAAGCGGTTCGAACCATACACGGCGCGACGGCATTAACCTGGATATTAAATGGAGCCAATTCCTGCGCGAGTACTTTGGTCAGCATTTCGATGCCGGCTTTGGCAATTCCATAGATCCCCATAGCGGGGGCTGACCTTCTGGCGGCAATTGAAGAAATATTCACAATTTTCCCGCTATGCTGGTCGCGCATAATTTGTCCCGCTTGGCGGGAGCATAAAAAATTGCTGTTGAGATTGGAATCAATAATTTTATTCCACAAGCCGGGGTCGGCATCCACCACAGCGGTGATGATGTTCATGCCCACATTGTTAATCAACCCGTTCAGTTTGCCGAAGCGCTCGAGGGTCTGATCAAAAAGAGCTTCGATTTCCTCAGTTTTGGCAACATGGGCCTGAACCGCTAAAAGATTATCGCTGGCGCCAAGTTCCTGAACAGCCCGATCAAGGCCCTCCTGCTTTCGGCCGCAGATGACGACGCTGGCCTTCTGTTCGAGCAGCAACCTGGCGATCTCGAATCCGATGCCTCTGCTGCCGCCGGTGACAACAAAAACCTGATTCGCTAAATTATAATTGATTGAGCTCATGGTTCCTCCTTTTAGCTGCGCGACGGTTTGATAGCCATATATTAACCGAATTGGTCAATAACAACACAAAAAAATCCACTTCTATTATTATTTTGGAATAAATTCGGTTGCAAGCCCAAAATAGCGCAAGACGCTTTCAGACATGGCTTCAACCCTGTTTGAGACAGCTCGGGGGTGGGAGACAGCAGGAAGATCGGCGTTTTAATTTACTGCTATTCAATATATACGGTCTGGCCGGGATAAATGGTGTCGTCGGGCCACAGTTGGTTTAAATATAGAAAACGCTTCAGTGTCATTTTGTGCCGCTTGGCAATTAGAAACGGGCTGTCGCCTGATTTTACCTGATAGGTGCCTAATCCGTCGATATGCGGCGGCCTTTGTTTAGCCTCAAAGATGGTCAAGGCCTGCCCTTTGTGCAGATTGGTCGTTCTCAGATGATTGAGCTTCTGAATGTTTTTGGTTGTCGTCCCGTATTTCTTGGCAATGGTCCAGAGCGAATCGCCTTTCTGAACCACATGAACAACACTGCGGCCGTATTTCGGCCTCGGAACCTTTGGCGGGCGATATCGATAACCTCTCTGGGGTATTTTGAGTAAGCGGCCGGCGACGATATAATTTGACCGACGCAAATTATTCGCCCGCATGATCATTGAAACACTGGTCCGGTATTTTTTGGCAATTAAAGAGAGCGTTTGGCCGGGGCGGACGCGATGATAAACATATGTGCGACTTGGCGGTGTCGAAACCGGTATGTTATTCAATTGACTCAATAAAAGGCTGCTCTTATACGGAGGGACTTTAAGCGGATAGCTGTCCTCCGGGCATATTTTATAACGTAATTCAGGATTAAGCTGGCTGAGCGCGCTTTCGTCAACCCCGATTGACCGAGCGACGTCCTTGAGGTGTACCTGTTTGGCAATCGTTACCGTCTCATATTGCGCTGGCGTATCCAACGCGCTAAAATCCATGCCATATTTTTCAGGTTGATCCAGAATATGCAGGGTCGCCAAAAATCTGGGCACATAACGCGCGGTTTCGCGCGGAAGACGCTCGTAAAGATCCCAGAAATTGTCCAGATAATTCACATTCTGGCGCCGGATCACATTCAATACTTTTCCCTCCCCGCAATTGTAGGCAGCCAAAACAGTGGTCCAATCACCGAAAATGGCATGCAGTTCCTTAAGATAATCAATAGCGGCCCGGGTCGATTTTATGGGGTCCATGCGCTCATCAACGAGTTTATCTCTTTTGAGCCCGAACTTGTAGCCGGTCGAGGGGATAAATTGCCACAAACCCAAAGCTCTGGACCGGGAAAGGGCCCTGACTTTAAAACCGCTTTCGATTAACGGCAGCCAGGAAAGCTCCTCGGGCAGGCCGGCTTTTTGAAGCGCGGCAACAATGTGCTGCCGGTATCGACCGGATCGTCGGTATGATTCGATAAAATAATTTCTTTCGCTGCCGATGGTAAACCGGTCGATTTCGGACTGGACATGTTTATTCATTACCCGCGGTATTTCATTGTGACTGCCGTTCACAACGATATTGCGCGAGGCGTAAATTTCAAGTATGCGCTTTGATATCATAAAGCGCAGGTCTTCTTTTTGCTGGATTAATTTGGTACGTTCGGATGTATCGGCTCTTAAAATCAAGGCGTATGCCTGATCCAACGCGTCCAGTGCGTTTTCGAGTTCGCCGTTTTGCCAGAAATCCTGAGAGACCTGACACAGGTCAAGGGCTTCGTCCAAAAGGGTTTGAATCTTTTTGGCTGCGTCTTCCGTTTTTTCATCATCATAAGAACCCAGTTCTTTTTCTTCCAAAGCAGAACCACTGATGCTGATCGAAACCGTTTGGGTATCGGTGGTGCTGTTAAAAGCGGCTCCCTGATTTGAATTGCTTGAGACGCGGGCTGATGAAGATTCAACACCCTGATCTGAATTGTTTAAAAGACTGGCTGAAGATTCAGCACCCTGGTCACCGCTGTTGCGGTGCTCAGCAGTGTTTTGAATTAAATGGCCACAGCCCAAAATGA
>JASFPY010000075.1:0-7812 GCA_050115755.1 Desulfobacteraceae bacterium
AAACTTAGAGAGGGCATGCCGATCGGATGTATGGTTACATTGCGCCGTAAACGGATGTATGATTTTTATTACAAGCTGGTCAATATCGCACTGGCCCGTGTAAGAGATTTTAGAGGCGTTAGCGGCAAAGCGTTTGACGGCCGGGGCAACTACTCTTTGGGGATAAAGGAACATATTATCTTCCCGGAGATTGATTATGACAAAATTGACAAAATCAAGGGTCTCAACATTAGCATCGTAACGACAGCCCGGACAGACGAAGAAGGAAGACAGCTACTGGGTCTGATGGGCATGCCGTTTAGAAATTAGGGAGGAAGATTTGGCAAAAAAATCGCTCAGAATGAAAGCAATACGAAAGCCCAAATTCAAGGTGCGAGAATATAATCGGTGTCCGGTCTGCGGGCGACCTAGAGGATATCTGAGAAAGTTTGGGCTTTGCCGTATCTGTTTTCGGGTTTTTGCATCCGAGGGAAAGCTGCCCGGAGTTGTCAAATCGAGCTGGTAGCTAATAATTCGCCCCTGACTATTGGTTTCTTGCTCCTTGCTGCACCAGAGATAAGCACCAGGGAACAAGTGAGCAGAGGCAATTAGCCAGTAGCCAGAGACCAGAAGCAAGAAGCTAGATAACAGGAGAAAATAATGGCGGTAAGCGATCCAATAGCCGACATGCTGACCCGTATTCGAAATGGTGCCAAGGCCAAATTTAACAGTGTTGATGTGCCGGGGTCAAAACTTAAAACGGAGATAGCCAGGATCTTAAAGAGCGAAGGTTTTATAAAAAACTACAAGTTCCTTAAAGACGGCAAACAGGGTATCTTACGGATTTATCTCAAATACGGCCCGGGCCAGTCTCCCGTGGTTTACGGCCTTAAGCGCATCAGCAAACCCAGCTGTCGCGTTTATGTAAAAAGCAATGAAATTAAGCCCATTTTTAATGGAATGGGAATTTCAATCTTGTCCACATCCAGGGGTATTATGACAGATAAAAAAGCCCGCAAGGAAAATGTGGGAGGCGAGATTCTTTGTAATGTATGGTAGAAAGCGGTAAAGCGCAAGCAGTAGATCAAGAAACATGCAAGATTCAACAGGACATTAGCGGCTTACTGCCTGCTATATACTGCTATAGTGATAGGGGAGATACAGATGTCTCGAGTCGGCAAACAACCGGTTCATATACCGGAAAAAACCAAAGTGACATATGAAAACAGATTACTAACCGTTCATGGCGAGAAGGGCACGCTCACACAGGCGATTCATGGCGCTGTGGATTTAAAAATCGATGATGGTGTCTTAAAGGTGGTCCCGTTGGAGGATAAACGGGTCAACCGTGCGTTGCAGGGGCTGATGAGAAGCCTGGTGGCGAATATGATTACCGGTGTCAACCAGGGCTTTGAACGTACACTGATTATCGAAGGTATCGGCTATCGGGCCGAAACCAAGGGAAACACCCTTGTTTTAAATGTCGGCTATTCAAATCCGGTTGAGTTTGATCTGCCGGAAGGTATCAGCGCGTCGGTTGATCGCAACACGATTATCAAATTATCCGGCATTGATAAGGAAAAACTGGGCCGAACCGCTGCAGCTATCCGGAAGATACGACCTCCGGAACCTTACAAGGGCAAGGGGATAAAATACGCTGAAGAACGGATTCGAAGAAAGGCCGGTAAGGCCGGGGTCACGGCACAGTAGAAGTGGGTACAAAACCCCATCTAAGGCTCAATGGCGGCGTTGCAGACCTCCGATAAATGCTCACATACCTCATGTATGCTGCGCTTTCTCGATCGGCCTGCGCCTTGCCCTTGAACCTGATCTGAGGTTCTGAAACCACTTCCTTGGAAGTGTTTATTAAACAGTAAAGATAGGCATCGAAAAATGGGAGCGCTTAATTTAAGAACACAGGCACGCTTAAAACGAAAGAAAAGAATTCGCAAAAAACTGGTGGGTACCGTGAACCGGCCAAGGCTCTGTGTGTTTAGGAGTGCCAAACACATTTATGCGCAGTTGATTGACGATTCTCAGGGTCAAACGCTCGTCGCGGCATCGAGCATGGAAAAGGCCGTGCGGGAAGTTCCGGAAACGAAGAACAAGGTCACTGCGGCCAATACGGTGGGGAAAATCATCGGCAAGCGCGCACTCGAAAAGGGCGTTAAGCAGGTCGTATTTGACCGCAACGGCTTTCTGTATCACGGCAGGGTAAAGGCCGTTTCTGAAGGTGCCCGTGAAGCCGGCTTGAAATTCTGATTTTTAATAACCTTAAAACAGACCGGTGAGCATCACATAAATAAGTAATTGACCACAAAGTCACAAAGTACACTAAGAATTATTGTTAAAATTGCTTTTATGAACTTTGTGCCTTTGTGGTGATAAGTTTTAAATAACAGGACAAATTGTAATCTAAGGATTTAACTTTTCCCTCTATGTGAGATAGCAAAGGAGGCAAGCTTTTGTTTAAACCGGAAATAGAGGAAACCCAGTTAATTGACAAAGTAGTCCACATCAATCGGGTGGCGAAAGTGGTCAAAGGCGGTCGCCGCTTTAGCTTCAGTGCCATAGTCGTTGTCGGCGACGGTCAGGGATCTGTCGGATTCGGTCTCGGTAAAGCCGGGGAAGTTCCCGAAGCCATTCGCAAAGGTGTCGAAAAAGCCAAAAAGAATATGATCGCAGTCCCCTTGCAGGAAGGCACCATTCCCTATGAAACCATTGGTCGATTCGGGGCCGGCAGGGTTTTGCTTAAACCGGCGGCAGAGGGTACCGGCGTCATTGCCGGCGGAGCGGTTCGGGCGGTTCTTGAAGCCGTCGGCGTGCAAAATATTTTAACCAAATGTCTCGGGTCACATAACCCACATAATTTAGTTAAGGCAACGCTCAACGGCCTTGAAAGACTGGAGAGTCCTGAAATGGTAGCGAACAGACGCGGAATTTCTGTTGAAGATCTGTAGATCCAGGCAGCAACGCATTAATGCAGCAAAAAAGCGGATCACAGAAAGGATGAGATAAATGGCCGGAAGTGTAAAAGTAAAACTCATTCGAAGCATGATCGGCAGACCCGAGAAACATCGCAAGGTCTTGCGGGGGATGGGTTTAACCCGATTAAACAAAACGGTTGAGTTGAAAGATACTCCTGAAATTCGGGGGATGATTAATAAAGTAATTCATCTTGTTAGCACTGAGGAGAAGGTCGATGAAGCTTCATGAACTATCGCCGCCTGCAAAATCCCGCAAATCCGATAAACGGCTGGGTCGAGGTGTAGGATCCGGCTGGGGCAAGACCGCGGGCCGGGGCACTAAAGGGTATAACAGCAGATCCGGTGGCGGTGTCAAACCCGGCTATGAAGGCGGGCAGATGCCAATTCAGCGACGTCTTCCCAAGCGCGGTTTTACCAATATTTTCAGGAAAAAAATTGCTGTTATAAATTTAAGAGATTTGCTGGCATTTGAAAGTGGCAGCCTGGTGGATGAGGAAGCCCTTGTGAAGGCAGGACTCGTTAAAGGCCAAAAGGACGGCATCAAGTTGCTGGGACAAGGAGAAATCCAGGTTGCCCTCAATGTGAGACTAAACCAGGTCAGCAAAAGTGCCCGGCAAAAAATTGAGGCCGCGGGCGGCAGTGTAGAGGTCATATAATGATCGGCAGCGGGTTCCAAAATGTTTTTAAAATACCAGAGCTTAAAAAGCGCATTTTGTTCACTCTGGGTTTGCTCATCGTTTACCGGGTGGGTGTCCATGTTCCGGTTCCGGGTATCGATTCCGGTGCACTCGCATCTTTTTTTGCCCGGGCGGAAGGCACCATATTCGGCATATTTAATATGTTTTCGGGAGGGGCATTGCAGCGCTTGTCTGTTTTTGCCCTGGGGATCATGCCCTATATCAGTGCATCAATTATATTGCAGCTTTTAACTGTCGTTATACCGCATCTGGAACAATTAAAAAAAGAAGGCGAGCAGGGGCGCAAAAAAATAACGCAGTATACTCGATACGGCACCGTTATTTTAAGTATTATTCAAGGTTTTGGTATCAGCGTGGGACTGGAAAGCATGAGCTCGCCAGGTGGGGCACCGGTAGTCCTGTTTCCGGGATGGGGCTTCAGGTTGATGACGGTGATCACGCTAACGGCCGGCACGGCTTTTATTATGTGGCTGGGAGAACAGATTACCGAACGTGGTATCGGCAACGGAATTTCCTTGATTATTTTTGCCGGTATTGTAGCACGGCTTCCGACCGCGGGCGCCAATACATTTCGTTTGCTGTCAAGCGGAGAAATGGGAATATTTATTACGCTGATTTTAATTATTTTCATGGTGCTGGTGGTTGGCTTCATTATTTTTGTCGAACAGGGGCAGCGTCGCATACCGGTTCAATATGCCAAGCGCGTGGTGGGCCGTAAAATGTATGGTGGACAGAGCACCCACCTGCCGTTGAAAATCAACACCTCCGGTGTGATACCACCGATTTTTGCATCATCGATCATTATGTTTCCGGCCACCATCGCCAATTTTATCAATATTCCCTGGATAAAATCGATCGGTGAAGCCATGCGGCCGGGCAGTATCGTCTATGAATTGCTGTTTGTGGGATTCATTTTCTTTTTCTGTTATTTTTATACGGCAGTCACCTTTAACCCGGTTGATGTGGCTGAAAATATGAAAAAACAGGGTGGTTACATCCCCGGCATCCGGCCCGGCAAACGCACGGCTGATTATATTGACAAAGTGCTTACGCGCATTACGCTCGGGGGGGCAATCTACGTTTCAATGGTTTGTGTCATGCCGTCTATTTTGATCACCCGGTTTAATGTTCCGTTTTATTTTGGCGGCACGGCATTGCTGATTGTTGTCGGTGTGGCGATTGATACGGTTGCACAGATTGAGTCGCATATGCTGAGTCGCCACTATGAGGGGTTTTTGAAACAAAGCGGTTCGCGATTAAAGGGCCGTTACTAGCCCCGTTCATGATACTGAAATAATAACATAAACCCGGTAAACAGGAGTTGCCTGTGGCCAAGGAAGAACCGATTGTTGTTGAGGGTGTTGTGCTGGAAACATTGCCCAACGCGATGTTCAAGGTTGAACTGGAGAACAAACATCAGGTGCTAGCCCATATTTCGGGAAAAATGCGGATGCACTTTATTAAGATTCTTCCCGGAGATAAGGTCACGGTTGAGCTTTCTCCATACGATCTGACTCGCGGTCGAATTACCTACCGGTCAAAATAGGTTGGGTATTCGGTAATGGGTAATGGGTATGGGTATGGACGGCAAACAGATCCTTTATGACCAATACCGAATACCAAATATCCAATACCCAATTTTAAGGAGTATTTTTTATGAAAGTGCGAGCATCTGTAAAAAAAGTTTGCCCCAAATGTAAAATCGTTCGCCGCAAAGGCGTCGTTAGGGTGATCTGCGAAAATAAGCGGCACAAACAGCGGCAGGGATAAAGGAGGATTGACATTGGCAAGGATTGCAGGGGTTGATCTACCCAGGAATAAGCGAATCGAAATCGGGCTGACCTATATTTATGGGATCGGCAGAACTTCCTCCAGGCGGATTTTAGAGAAGCTGGGTATCGATTTGGATTTGAAGACCGATCTCCTTACGGAAGATCAGATCAGCAATATCCGCAAGGTAATCGATGATGAATATAAAGTGGAGGGTGAACTGCGCACCCAGGTTTCGATGAATATTAAGCGCTTGATGGATCTTGGTTCTTATCGTGGACTGCGCCATCGCAAATCGCTGCCGGTGCGCGGCCAGCGGACAAGCACCAATGCCCGCACTCGGAAAGGGCCCAAACGGGCTGCCGTCAAGAAAAAAGGTGCCGCCAAACAGAAAAAGTAAACTTTATTGGGTGTAATTTGAACAGAGGCAAAATCAATGGCCAAAAAAATTCGGACGAAGAAAAAGGTTAAGAAAAACATTGCGAATGGTGTTGTTCATATCCAATCGACCTTTAATAATACGATTGTGACGATAACCGATTCCGGAGGTAATGTTGTTTCCTGGTCCAGTGCCGGGGTGCAGGGGTTTAAGGGTTCTCGTAAAAGTACGCCCTTTTCAGCACAGCTTGCTGCTGAAGACGCAGCGCGAAAGGCAATGGAACACGGAATGAGAACCGTAGAGGTTTATGTGAAGGGCCCGGGTCCTGGAAGAGAATCCGCATTACGCGCGCTGCAGGCCGCCGGATTCAATGTCGTGATGATCAAAGATGTAACACCTATTCCTCACAATGGATGTCGACCGCCCAAACGGCGGAGAGTTTAATGGTTATTTGTTAACCGTTATTCGTGATGATGTTGCGTGCCAGATGACAGGGATGCATGATCAACAATAAATAACAGTCAACCCATAGCCAATACCCAATAACTAATAACCAATAACTAAATTGGGAGGATCTTTTGGCAAGATACAAAGATTCGGTTTGTCGGCAGTGCCGACGCGAAAATTTAAAATTGTACCTGAAGGGAGACCGCTGCTATTCGGATAAATGCGCCTTTGACCGGCGCTCTTATCCGCCCGGACAACATGGTGAGCGCCGCGGCAGGAAAATTTCTGATTACGGAATACAGTTGCGGGAGAAACAGAAAGTCAAAAGGATGTATGGGCTTTCTGAAAAACAATTTCACCTGTTTTTTAAAAGGGCTGAACGCCAGAGAGGCGCCACCGGAACCAATCTGCTGGCATTACTCGAGCGGCGTCTCGATAACGTCGTTTATCGCCTTGGCTTTGCGAATTCCCGCGCTCAGGGGCGCCAGTTTGTCCTGCACAATCATTTTTTGGTCAATGGCAAAAAGGTCAACGTTCCGTCATTTTTGGTAAAAGTAGGCGATGCAATTGAAGTAAAGGAAAAGAGCAAAAAAGTTACGGCGATCTCCGACTCCATCGAAGCGGTTGTCCGCAGGGGGATTCCACAATGGTTGGAGCTCGAAAAAGAAAAAAGCCGAGGTCTCGTGAACGGATTTCCGGTGCGCGAAGACCTTACGATGCCGATCCAAGAGCAGTTGATTGTTGAGCTCTATTCCAAATAATCGATCATCCGATATCCGATATTCAAAAACCTTCTCAATCTGGAGAGAAAAAATGTCATCTGATGAACTGATGTATATTAACTGGCAACAAATGATTAGGCCAGAAAAAGTTCAGGTTAGCAGTAATCCATCCTATGGCAAGTTTGTGTGCGAACCATTGGAAAGGGGTTTCGGGGTTACAATCGGCAACTCCTTAAGAAGGATTATACTGTCATCATTATATGGTGCTGCCATTACAATGGTTAAATTTGAAGACGTCATGCATGAATTCAGTGTTATCCCCGGAGTGCTGGAAGACGTATCTGAAATCATTCTAAATCTCAAAGAAGTGCGCTTTCGGGTTGCCGATTCAGAACCCAAGACCGTCCGCATTGAAGTTTCGGGAGAAAGGGAAGTCACCGCCGGAGATATCTCAAGTGATGACGGAAAATGTGAAGTACTGAATCCCAAACACCACATTGCGAGCCTTTCGGAAAAAGGGAAGTTAAACATGACCATGACCGTAAATTACGGGAAAGGATATTCCCTTGCTGAAGCAAATAAGGATGAAGAGGCCCCTGCGGGTGCGATACCGATTGATGCGATCTATTCGCCGATCAAACGCGTCAATTACGTGGTCGGCAATGCGCGTGTCGGTCAGCGAACAGATTATGATAAGCTCACGTTGGAGGTCTGGACCGACGGAAGCCTTCTTCCCGAGGATGCGGTGGCTTATGCCGCAAAGATTATAAAAGATCAGATGACGATTTTTATAAACTTTGACGAAGAACTGGAACCGGCGCCCGAGGAAA
>JASFPY010000076.1:0-7763 GCA_050115755.1 Desulfobacteraceae bacterium
CCATTGGTGCCGGCGCATTGTGCTATGCATGCAACAAGCTTCTGGGGATTTCTCAAACATTTCCCTATATTTTAATTTCGATGCTGTATGTTCAATCCATGCATATCCTCAATCATCTGACGGACACCCGTGCCGAGCGCTTCAATGATCCGTACCGGGCCGAATTTTATGATCGCCACAAAACCCTACTGGCTATATCAGCTTTGCTTGCGGGCGGGGCCGGCTTGATCATCGCCTTTAATATTGGCCTGTTTCCCTTTCTGGCCCTGCTGATCATGAGCCTTTTGGGACTCTCATACAACTTGAAACTGATACCGCATTGGCTGGCAAACATCAAATATCGCAGATTAAGGGATATACCCGGCTCAAAGACGCTATTGATTGCCATGGCCTGGGGAATGGTAACCGCTGTCCTGCCGCCATTATCCAAATTCGGCAACATCAACTGGGTAAATGCACTGGTGGCGCTGTGGGCGATAGGAATGGTATTTGTCAGAACCGCCTTTTTCGACATACTCGACATGCAGGGCGATCGGATCGTCGGCAAAGAAACGATCCCGATTCTTCTGGGCGAAAAGCGGTCAATGCGCTTGCTGAAAATACTGCTGATGATATTGACCGCAATGCTGGTTTTTTCGAGTGCTTTTCAACTGACCTCGAGCCTGGGTTTTTTCCTGATCATATGCCCCCTGCTGATATCGATTATTATTTTTGCCCATGAACGCGCGCTGATGTTTCCGGGTATACGACTGGAATTTTTGCTTGAAACCCAGTTTTTAGTAGCGGGTATCATTTCTTATGCATGGGTGTGGGTCACCTAAAAGCGGTGTCAGCAAAATAGCTCATAGCTGATAGCTCATAGTTCATAGGCTTGAGGCTGTGAGGCCGGGACGCTGGAATGCTAAATTATTTTCAAACACTTCAGCCTTATAGCCTCCGAGCTTCCAGGCATCCCAGCCCTATAAGCTAGATTGTAAACTATAACCTACGAGCTATCTATGGATGAGAATAACTGCAAGGTTTTTCGGGTGAGATTATTCGGAAGCCCTTTTTTTTAGCCTGAATTGGGGTTCTTTTCCGGCCACAAGTCGTTTCAGGTTATCCCGATGGCGCATAAAAATGAAAAGCGCAACGATACCGGCGCTAGCGGGCAGTATGGCGGAATCAGCGTCTATCCATACGGCAAGCGGCAGAACCGCCGCAGCTGACAGCGATCCGACTGAAACCCGTCGAGCTACAACCAGCACGACAAAGAAAACGCCGGTTGCGGCCAAAACCGCTGCAGGTGATAGCACCGCAAAACATCCAGCTGCGGTAGCAACCCCTTTGCCGCCGTCACGAAATTTTAGATATACAGGGAAAAGATGGCCGAAAAATGCGGCCAGCGCGACTGCTGCCGGATAAACATCCGTGGTTCCGCCGAGCGGGCCAAATGCCACAAGGGCCATGTAAACCGGAACGGCACCTTTTAAAATATCCCCGGCCAATGTCAGCAGACCCGGGATCACCCCGGTTTGGCGCGTTACATTGGTGGCCCCGATATTTCCGCTGCCCTTCAGCCGGATATCATCGTGAGCAAAGAGGCGGTTTAATATCAAGCCCACGGGGATGGCGCCCAGCAGATAAGCAAAAAGCAGCAGCCCGCTCAACGTCCATTGGGCATATGTTTCCGATCCCGGCATTTCAATTCCCTCTATTTATCGTACTATAAAATCTCAGATCTGTTTTTCATGTTGTTTGGAATCAAATAAAGATATAAACTTATACCATTATTTAAGCGCAGATCAACAACAGGGTCTAATTCCATGAGAAAAATTCCAACAAAAAACGACCACAGGTAAAAACATGGAACCGATTAAAATTCCAATCCAAGATGTCCTGGATCTGCATACCTTTAGACCGCAGGATATCTCGGATCTGTTAGAAAACTATTTTGATGAATGCCTCAAAGCCGGCATTTTTTCGGTGCGGGTCATCCACGGCAAAGGCAAGGGCATGCAAAAAAGACAGGTCCAACGATTTTTACAAAAAGACAGGCGCGTCAAAAGGTTCAAGGATTCGCCCCCGGAAGCCGGCGGGTGGGGGGCGACCCTGGTGGAGTTGAAACCAACAAGCGATGAGATCGGTTGAATAGAAACCCCGTAGCATAATGAGATTGTGGAAAAGTCGAATATTACAATAAAAGGTTTTCAAGGTCCTGACATTTTGGTTATAATTTAAGGTGCAATGAATATCAATTTTCAGCGTAAAGTGGATCGATATATTGGCGCATTTATCTGCCGGATTTTTTCGCTTTTTTATCGCAAAAGCAAAGATGAGGATGACGGGTTTCAGGCCAAGAAGTTTCTCGTAATCCTGCTCTCCGAAATGGGGAGCCTTGTGCTGGCCTACCCCATGTTTCAGCATATTAAAATGCGGTACCCTGAGGCAAAGCTTTACGGGCTTTTATTCGAAAAAAACAAAGAGGTCTTAAGGCTTCTTGATGTCACCGCACCGGAAAATATTCTGACTATCCGGGACACCGCTTTTGGTGTATTTGCCATCGACTGCCTGCGCGTATTGAATCGAATCCGCAAACTCAAAGTGGATGTGGTCATTGACTGTGAGCTGTTTGCCAGAATCAGCAGTATATTTTCATTTCTCAGCGGCGCCAGGATTCGTGCCGGCTTTCACCCTTACACGCAGGAAGGCCTTTACCGCGGCAATTTTATTAATCGGCCTGTTTTGTTCAATCCCTATCACCATATGTCCAAGCAGTTTCTGACCCTGGCGGCAGCCGTTGATTCCGTCGATGTGCCCAAAGCCAAACAACCGCCAGCTCGCATAAACCTCACAGCACCGCTTATTAATTTTGCCCGGGAGGAAATTGATGCCATGCAGGCCAGATTGCGCTCCAATTTTAACGCCATTGCTGATAAGCGTCTGGTACTGATTTACCCCGGCGGTGGCGTGCTGCCGATCAGGGCCTGGCCCCGCAATTACTACAGCCAGGTTGCCGGTGAGTTGGTTAAAAAAGGATACGCCGTGGGCATTGTCGGGCTCGCGGAAGACGGGAACCTGGCAAACGCCATTCTATCAGAATGCAATAACCCGGCCTGCATCGACCTGACCGGATATACCCGCACGGTCAGTGAACTCATGTTGATCTTTCAATTTGCAGCACTTTTAATCACCAACGACGGCGGTCCGGGGCAGTTCGCAGCCATGACGCCTATTCCTTCCATTATATTATACGGCCCCGAAACGCCCGACCTATACAGCCCTGTTGATAAAAAGGCGACGATATTCTATAACCCCCTGCCCTGTTCTCCTTGCCTGACCGCATACAACCACCGCAATTCACCCTGCGACGGTAACAACCTTTGCTTAAAGCAAATCCCGCCCGGACAGGTACTTAAAAAAGCCCTTGAAATTCTGGAAGAATCTTAAATAGCCCCGTCGCGCGTTAATCGCGTTGTGTTCCGCAAGTAATTTACAAACTATGGTTTTATTATGGGTTTCAGGTGTCGGGCCTTCGCCGCGCCGAAGCGGCTACGGCTGCGCAGGCGGGTGTCAGGTTTATAGCTCATAGCTGATAGCTCATAGGCTTGACGCTGGGATGCCAGGATGCTTTAAGGCTTGGAGACAATCAAGGGCTCGTTACTGATATCACCTTGCTGATGGTCTTTACTATGAGCTATGAGCTATCAGCTATGAGCTCAGATACCGTTGCGGTTAAATCGCCTCTTAGCCTGCTTATTGACACCTGAACACTGAAAACATAGAGACTGTGTTGACTAACGTTCAGACCACCTTTAGCCGGGTAGTTTCGATTTGACGGCCCGGCATCAAAATGGTATTTCAGCTGCAGAGATTACAGCAGCACAATGGCTATCGGACCTGAAAACCGCAGTCCCAAGCGACTGAAACAACTTTTACTCCCGACGCCACTATCGCGGTCGAATCAGGGGTGTTTTACGAAACCATCCATACATAAAAAGGAGGTTAGCCATGATGAAAAAGCTAGTATTTATTGTAATGGCAGTGATTTTTGCAGCTCCGTTCTGGCTAGGTAGCGGCCATGCCGCCGACACTATCAAGATCGGCTTTAATGCACCCTTAACCGGTTTTGCTGCATCCGACGGCAAGTCTGCCTCTGAGGGAGCGAAACTGGCGGTCGAGCAGATCAACGCCAAAGGGGGAATCAACGGTAAAATGCTCGAACTTGTCGTCTACGACGATCAGGCCAAACCGGCCCAGGCCATCCCCATCGCCAATAAGCTCATCGGCCAAGACAAGGTGGTGATCGGTGTATCCGGCAGTTATTCCGGTCCCACGCGCTCGGCAGCCGGGGTTTTCCAGGAAGCCCGGATCCCTTATATTTCTGCCTATGCGATCCATCCGGACATTACGCGGGCCGGTAATTACGTCTTTCGCACTTCGTTTTTGGGGGAGGTTCAGGGACGCGGTGGCGCCAAACTCGTCGGAGATATCCTGGGAAAAAAGAAAGTTGTCATCATTACCTTACAAAATGATTTCGGAAAATCATTGGCCGCCGGTTTCAAGAGCAAGGCTTCCGATTTCGGCATCAAGATTATCAATGAATACGAGTATTCCATTAAGGACCGGCAGTTCGGCTCGATCGTGGCCAAAGTCAAAGCAGACAATCCGGATGGAATCTATGCATCCGGATACTATTTCACCGCCGGGCCTCTGGTCAGCCAGCTGCGGGCCGCCGGTGTGACCGTCCCCATCATCGGACAGGAAGGATATGATTCCCAAAAATTTATCGAAATCGCCGGACCCGCTTCCGAAGGGATTATCATCACAACCAGTCTGGACCGTGATTCGGACGTGCCTGAAACCCGAAATTTTATCAGCGCTTTTGAGAAAAAAGCCGGTTTCAAGGTCGATATGGTGGCCGCTTCGGCCCACACGGCTGTTTTAGTCGCAGCCGATGCTTTGAAGCGTGCCGGATCAACCGAGCCAGAAGCGCTGCGCAAAGCCATCGCCGCAACCAACCTGCGTGCATCGACCGGTACCATCTCTTTCAATGCCCTGGGCGAAGTGATGAAAGCGGTACAAAATCAGGTTGTCAAAGATGGCAATTGGCACAGGCATTCGGTTATAGATGACCCGGCCCTGCTGGCACCTCCAGACAAATAGGCAGTTCGCAAAAGCACCGGAACAGCAGACTAAGGTAACATTCGGGGGAACTTTCAAATCCGTCAACCTCAGAAGACAATCCGGTAAAGAGGTGTTGATTTGCTGCATTTGGAACTACTCATCCAGGGACTGATATACGGCAGCATGTATGCGGTCATTGCGGTCGGATTGACACTTGTATACGGTTTGCTGCGCATTCTGCATGTGGCACATGCCGGACTATTTGCCCTTGGCGGCTACCTTGGCTTGCTGATCATTAATGCAACGGGCAGCCTGGTTTTGGGCATGCTCTCGTCAGCCATCATTGTTGGCATCGGGGGCATGCTCATGTATCGTCTCTGCTACCAGCCTATTCTGGACCGCCCCCCTTATGTCGCCCTGATTGCTTCCATCGGTCTGTTTATCGCCATGGAGGAAGTCTTCCGCCTCATTTTCGGGCCCTACGGGCTGACCTACCACCATCCACCGCTCCAGTCCCAGATAGCAATCGGCGGGATTCATTTGCGAGCGGCTGAAATCGGCATGGTCATTGCTGCTGTCGGGCTTCTGGGAATTTTGTCGTATCTGTCCCAGAATACCCGGACCGGAATTGCATGGCGCGCCACGGTCGACGATGCCGAAATGGCGAAGTCCTTCGGCGTCGACACCATCAAGGTTCGTTATCTAAATTTCTTCATCGGTTCGGGCCTGGCGGCAGTCGCTGGAATCTTTATCTCGCTGCTAAGCAACCTGGTCGAACCCACTATGGGAGGTGTCCCCGCATACAAGGCGCTGGCGATAATCGTACTGGGAGGGTTAGGCAATGTCAGGGGTACCCTCATCGCCTCTCTGCTGCTGGGGGTGGTCGAGGCTTTTGGAACCATTTATATCGGCTCGATTCTGGATCGCGATGCGATCGCATTCGCTTTTCTGATTGTGGTTTTGATGATCCGGCCACAGGGCCTGTTCGCAGGGAGATAGGTCATGGGAATCTATGAAATCAGCTTGGCCACTGTTGTCGGAATCAATATCATTCTGGCTCTCGGCCTCAACATGATTTCAGGGTTTTGCGGCCAGATCAGCCTGGGACATGCAGCCTTCTATGGCGTCGGCGCTTACACGTCAGCTTTGCTTGCCAAAGCCGGCACTCCCCTCCCGCTGGCCATTGCGGCCGGTATGATTTCTGCAGGCATTGTGGGCCTGATTGTCGGTCTTTCCAGCCTGCGGGTACGTCACGATTTTCTGGCCATAACCACCATGGGGGTCGGTTTTTTGTTTCTGGGAATTGTCCGTCAGCAGGAGTTTTTGGGCGGTGAACTGGGCATTTCCGCAATCCCCTCATCCGGCTTTGGCAAAATCGGTTATCTGATCCTCGTTTTGATTCTTGCAGGTTTTATGGCCGCTTTAAGTTTGTGGATCAAGCGATCCTGGATGGGTTTTGCTTTCGATGCGGTGGCGGATGATGAAGACACCGCCAGAATCGTAACCGTTGATGTGAGTGCTTACAAATTGGCCGCCTTTGCCATGGGAACAGCCATGGCCGGTGTTGCAGGAGGACTCTATACCTACTTTGCGCGATTTTTGATGCCCGATGATTTCGGGTTCATCACATCCATTACCGTGCTTTCGATGGTGGTCGTCGGCGGAATCGGATCGGTTTTCGGCGTGATTGCAGCCACCATCATTCTTACGCTGATGCCGGAATTTTTTCGTTTCATCAGCGACTACAAGCTGCTGGTCTACGGTGCATTGCTTTTTGCGGTCATGCGGTTTGCACCCGAAGGCCTGGCCGGGTTGGCACGAAACCTGTTTGTGCGAATGCGGCTTAAAACCCGGGCCAAAGATGAGGGAGTCTGATGGGCGTAATCCTAGATGTTCGCAATGTCAATGTCCGATTCGGCGGCGTCGTGGCCCTGGATAACGTTTCATTTAATGTAAACAGTGGAGAATTTCTGTGTCTGATCGGTCCCAATGGTGCCGGTAAAACGACCATGATGCGGGCGGTTACCGGCGTCATCAAACCGCAGTCTGCACAAGTGCTGCTTGCCGGTAAAGATATCTCTGGCCTGCCGACTCACAGAAGAGCGCGGTTGGGGCTCGCCTTAACCCACCAGATCGTCCGACCCTTTCAGTCAATGACCGCGCTGGACAATGTGGCCCTGACAGCCGGGCACCGCCGTATCGCCCGCATTTTAACCGCCATGGTCACTCGGGATCGTTCAGCCGAACGTAAACAGGCCCGTAAATACCTCGAGCTGGTTGGAATCGGTGAAGTTGCTCAAAAAAGTGTTGTGGGCCAACCTTTGGGAGTTGCCAAGCGGCTCGAGGTTGCCCGGGCCCTGGCCCTTGAACCGAAAGTACTGCTGCTGGACGAACCCCTTGCCGGGCTCAACAGTGTTGAAGCCGCCCGTTTGTCCAATACAATCGCCGACATCAATCGGGAGGGTCTCACCGTGGTGATGATCGAACACAATCTGGGTGAAGTGTTGCGCGTCGGCCAGCGTCTGGTGGTGCTGGACAACGGCCATAAAATCGCCGACGGCCGGCCGGCCGAGGTGATGCGCAATCCAACCGTTCGGGCCGCATACGTGGGAAAGGAGCAACAAAATGCTGCGGCTTGAATCTTTAAGTTGTGGATA
>JASFPY010000077.1:0-7717 GCA_050115755.1 Desulfobacteraceae bacterium
ATTTTAATGATCATAAGCACAATAGTATCTGCCCTTTTTATCGGGAGTTTGGTCTATGCCGGCGGCATGGGCGGTGGCGGTATGATGGGCGGCGGTATGATGGGCGGCTATGGACAGGGGTACTCAAATGGATGGCAGAACCAAAACCCATTTAATAATAACAGATCCGATCAAAAAGCCTATCAGGATAAAGCCAGAGAAACGCAACGACTGAGACAGGAAATCCGGGAAAGGCGGCAAGAGCTTTCTGAGCTATATCGTTCCCCGGAACCGGATACGAATCAGATCGATAAAAAAATCGATGAGCTTTCCAGACTTGAAGCAGAATTAGATCAAAAAACGCTGAGTCGATAACACAACAACAGCCGGCCTTTGATCGCAGCGCTGGAGAAGATAACCAGCCTGTGTTATAAGGAAAGCATGTTATGATCAAGCGGTTATTTACCAAAATAAAGAAAAATCAATTTCTGGTTAACGAACCATCTAAATAACCCGAAGCTTCTGGGTTGACGGAGGTATCAAAGGTGTGCCATTTAATACTTTTCTTCCAATAGAAGAGAAACAATAGATTAAATTTTCTCGATAAGAAAGAGGAAGGATGAATTACCGGGGGGCAATTTTCCTGTTGGTGGCTGTCATTGCGCTGGCGGTTTTATTTTTGCTGAAACAAAATAATTCTTACCTAAAATTTTCACCCCTGGAGACCGGCCAGCCAGCACCGAATTTCACCCTGCCGGGGCTCGGTGGGAAAATGGTCAGTCTATCTGACTACCGGGGACAGGTTGTTCTGGTGAATATCTGGGCGACCTGGTGCCCACCCTGTGTCGATGAAATGCCTTCAATGGAAAAGCTATATCAAGAGCTAAAAGGCAAAAATTTCGAAATCCTGGCGGTCAGTATAGATGAACCGGGAGAAAAAGTCGTTGCCCCGTTTATGAAGAAAAACAAGCTGAGCTTTCCGGCTTTGCTGGATCCGGAAGGAACCATCAAAAGCGTATATCAAACCACCGGTGTTCCGGAGAGTTTTATAGTTAACAAGCAGGGAATTCTCGTTGAAAAGATTATCGGTCCCAGAAACTGGGCGGATCCCGCAGCAGTTCGCTACTTGCGTGATTTGATCAGAAGTGGTCTCAAAACCCCATCTGGCGTCCGGTAGCAGCGTTGCAGACCTCTTTGCTCTCGTCCAGAACAATTGCTTTCTAATTCAGGGATCGGGGAGTTTTCCGCTCAAACCCCTCAATTATTTGCCAACCGGTAGGCCACTGTTCCCTCTGGATGATCGTACCAGCCGGGGTCTTTATCGTAAGAACTCAACTGATCCCTCACTTTGACCACTGTGAACATGCCGCCCATTTCGATATTGCCGAAGGGACCTTTGCCCATCATCATCGGCAATGTATTTTTCGGGCCGGGCATGTGCTTCACATGATCGGCATGCTCGGCCATTCCGGTCTCGCCCATCGCCATATACCCCGGCAGCATCTTGCGAATCCGGTCCTCAAGGCCCTTCTGGTTGACACCGAGGGTGTTGGGGATATCATGCGCCATGGCATTCATGGTGTGATGGGATTTGTGGCAATGAAATGCCCAGTCTCCCGGCGCATCGGCGATAAATTCGACATCCCGGGTCGCACCCACCGGAACCAGTATGGTGGTTTCGGGCCAGGATGCGGTTTTGGGAATCGTTCCGCCGTCGGTACGGGTGACCCAGAAATTATGGCCGTGGATATGAATGGGGTGTTCATCCATGCTGAGGTTTCCGATTCGGATACGCACCCGGTCCCCGGTTTTAACCACCAGATGATCAATGGCGGGAAATACCTTGCTGTTAAAGGTGAACATATTGAAGTCTGTCATTATGGCCGGATCCGGCCGGTAGGTACCCGGGTGAATGGCCCATTCGTGAAGCATGATAGCAAAATCCCGATCAATCCGCCGGTTTTCCGGTTTTTTAGGATGGATGATGAAAAAGCCCATCATACCGACGGCCAGTTGCAGCATTTCATCAGCGTGCGGATGATACATGAATGTGCCGTTCTGGCGCAGGGTAAATTCGTAAACCCAGGTTTCACCCGAACCGATGTGGGGCTGGGTGAGGCCGCCGACGCCATCCATGCCATTGGGCAGAAAAATGCCGTGCCAGTGAATACTGGTATGTTCAGGCAGCTTATTGGTGACCAATATGCGCACCCGGTCTCCCTCGACTGCCTCGATCGTCGGTCCCGGAGTCAGGCCATTATAGCCCCAGCATTTGACTTTCATGCCGGGTGCGAATTCACGTTCAACCGGTTCCGCAATCAGGTGAAACTCCTTGATCCCATTTTTCATTTCATAAGGCAGCGCACGGCAATTGGGTGTCACCACCGGTTTATAATTCATGCTGCCGTGATGTCTGGAAGAGGGTTTCGTTTGTATGTGAGTCTGATTTTTAGAAGAAGCCGCACCGGCGTTTTTGAGCAGTGTGCCCCCGGTAAGCGATGCCAGTGCAGAGAAGAGCATTTGACGTCTTGTCAGCATATGGTTTTACTCCTTTGTATAACGATGTTCTGTTTATGGCCATTTCATTTTATGGGCGCGAATATCTTGTCTTTTCGTTTTATTTTCGACGGCCGGATCTGTTTGAATAGGATGTCTACTCTGCATGCGGGTTGGGAGGCGACCGCCTAAAGATCTTTGCATGTCGGCACGGATAATCCAGTAATCTCTAAGGGCTTCCAGATACTTTTGATAGGCCTCAAACTCCTGCTTTTTGGCCATAAGCAATTCAAAAGCGCCGGCAAGCATATAGTTGTATTTTTTGAGCGTCAGGCCTACGATTTGTTCTCTGAGAGGTAAAACCGTGCGACGATAATGTTCAATTAAATTTCTCTGCATAATTAGCCGGTTTCTTAAAGAGCGCACTTCTGAACGAATCTCTATCGCCTGGGCCGTCAGCCTTTTCTGGCTGCGACGAAGCTGCGCCTCCAGTCGGGCGATGTCGGCCTGGCGCTGATTAAAAATCGGCAGCTCGATTGCCAGTGAAGGTCCAGTGACCCATGTTCGGTCCGTTTCTCGCTCGGTGCTGATGCCGACTTCAACGTGCCCCACCCAGCGCCAATCGACAGTAATATCCAGCGCCTGTGCCAGGGCTTCCACTGCGTTTTTTTCAGCAGCCAGATCGAGCCGGTTTTCAATGGCCATCGATTCCAGATGCGCCAGCGGGATTTCATGTGCCGGCATATCCGGCAACTGTTCTGGCAGATGCCAGGCGATGCGGTCTCCCCAGAGACCCATCAGGCGTGTGAGCTGCTCGCGCGCATCCAGCAGCGCGGTTTCGCTGTTTGCCAATTCGAGTCGCGACTGTTCAAAATGTGCATTTTCAATGGCCAATTGCAGATCGCTGATATTGCCGGCAGCATGCAGGCGCCGGGCCAGCTCGAATGAATTGCCGGCCGCTGATGTGATCTCATTTCTCAAATCTCGGATCTGTCTGGCGCCGAGGGTAGCGAAATAAGACTTTCGCACTTCGGTGACCAATTGAACCACCTCGTAGGCGACCTGTAGTTTGACCTGCTCAAAGCGGATAGCAGAAAGTTTTTTGCGGGCCGGCAACATCAGGATGTTTAAAAAATTTTGCGTAATTTCGAATTCATAATTGTTCGATTCCTCGGATTTATTCGGGAAGCGCACCCGGCCGAACAACACCGGATTTTCGAGCAATCCCGCCTCAACCACATCTGCCTGGGTTATTCCAAGCTCTTCATAAATCACCTGCAGGTTCGGGTTGTTTAGCAAAGCAATTTGAGCGGCCGTTTCCGGCGTAAGCGTATCTTTAAGCAGCGCTTCGATGGCTTTTTCGGCTTCCCTATCGGCTTCAGTTCCCTGATTCCAGTGCAGATTGTAATCAACACGTTGCCCGACTAAACCCTTCACATCATTAAACCCTGCTTCTTTGGGCACTCCGGCACATCCGGCAACTGTCAAAGTCACCACCAGGATAGTACCGACGAATCGATTACTGAAAATCATTGATGATCCTCCTTATGTTCATGTTCAGGACCTTGTGCTTCAGAGGCCTGTGAAGAGTCGGAACCGTGGCGCATTTTATCCATTTTAGGATTCATTTGATGCGGCAGAGCAGATTGATGTTCTTCGTGAGTCATCGAAAAACTGCTTTCCGATTGATGCACGACTGACGGATTATTATTTTGAAAAGGATTCGGTGGAGGATTGAATGCGGATTCCTCTCCCTGTGGGTTTGCCGGATGGTTGGCCGGCAGATCGACACTGGCCGGTTCACTTGCACAACTCATCATGAAAAGTGTCACCAACAGTGCTAAAAAGATTCCGAATGTCCGGTGATTTAGATTTTTCATTGCTGAAAGCCCCTTTTTTCAGATGATAAAAACAGTAATTAAGGCCGGGTGGATCGCGGGCTTATGAGAACCCGCTTAACCAGCGGATTCAACGTCTGTCTGACAGTCATTCGCTTGGCCAGATATCGCATTAAAAAAATAACGGAAACCAGACCCGTTAACGTAAACACCACCATTCCCAGCGATGGGTTCAGGCCGAGCGCTTCTGACAGCGGACCGGCCGAAAAAGCGCCGACAAAAATTCCCAATACCGGAAGCAGATAAACGATTGCCGTGCCCTTGAGTTTGGTTTTAGTGCTTAAGAACAGCTCTACTTCATCGCCTTTTTTGGCCCCAGCCGTGTTCTGCGCCTTGACGACCATTTGATCAGCACCCTGTGTCAGGCAATGATGGCGGCTGCCGCAGCTGGCGCAGGCGCTGGAACGCTTGGTTTTTACCCAGGCCCATCCGGGTTCTACTTTTTCAACGATGCCGCGTTCAACCGTCATTTTTTACCTCGTTGGTGTTTGTTTTTCTATTAGAGCAAAGTGCGTGCCTCACGCGTCATAAAAAAAGCAAGGTAAAACGCTGTAATTCAAGTTATGAACGATCAGTCGGTTTTCAAGCCTGCTATCTATTTATTATTATGGCGGAAATTGTTTAATCATTTCTTTCAGGGATTTAAGGGATGCGAAAATATTGAAGGGATGACAATAAATCGATCAGAAGAGTGCGGTGACAGGGTTTGAAATGCGGGTATTTTTTATACAGTTTGAATTTTAAATCTGGATACTTTTTAGCCAATTTTCATTTTGCGTATGGCAGACTATCAAATTGTTTCGGGTTTTTGATCACCGGGTGTTTAAAATCAGCCAGCGGGCCAGGTAGGACAGCAGAAAGGCGGCGATCAGCCCGCCGCACCACAGCGCCGTAAACCACAACCACTGCCGCTGTTTTTCAGTAAGCGCTTTCATGGGACGCTTTTCCCCGGAAAATATAGTAGCAGTAACCGACGTAAGCAAGCACCAGCGGCAGCATGATAATTGTGCCGACCAGCAGCAGGGACTGCGATTCAGGCGCGGCTGCGGCCTGACGGAAGGTGATCTCGAAGGGCACGATATAAGGCCAGGTGCTGATGGCGATGCCGAGGTAGCCCGTCAGAAATACCCCGAAGCTCATTAAAAAAGGGCGTATTTCCCTTCCGGCGTGCAGATCCCGCCAGATGATGATCAGCATGATCAGGCTGGCGACCGGTATGGGCAAAAGGATAAAGATATTGGGCGTGCTGAACCACAGCGCACGGATATCCGCATTCATTATCGGCATGCTGATGCTAACGATTGCCAGAAACGCGGCCACGTAACCGATCACATAAGAAGCGCTCTTTTGGGCCCAGCTCTGGGTCTCCCCGTCGGTTTTCATCACGAGCCAGGTGCCACCCAGCAATGCATAGCCGAATACTACCGCCACACCGGTCATGACACTGTAAGCATCGAGCCAGTCGAATGGACCGCCGGCATAGGCGCGCCCTTCGACTTTGATTCCCTGCACGACGGCGCCGATGATCACACCCTGCATAAAGGCGGCCACCAGAGAGCCGAAGTGAAAGGAGTGATCCCAGATGCGGCGCGATTTGCCGCTGGCTTTGAAGCGGAATTCAAAGGCCACACCGCGGAAGATCAGACCGAGCAACATAATGATCACCGGTACATACAAAGCCGGCATGATGATGGCATAAGCCAGCGGAAATGCCGCGAAAAGCCCGCCGCCGCCGAGCACCAGCCAGGTTTCGTTGCCGTCCCAGAAAGGGGCGATGGAATTCATCATGCGATCGCGGCACTGATCGGTGGGTGCAAAGGGAAAAAGAACGCCCACACCCAGGTCAAAGCCGTCCAAAAGAACATAGAGGAAAATGGCGGTGGCAATCAGGCCGTACCAGATCAACGGCAGATCCACAAAACTTTCAAAGTTAAGCATCCTATTCTCCCTTTTCTCCAACCAGTTCGGTGACGATCGGCGGCTTTTCGACACCATGATCACCATAGGCCGCTTCCGCATCTTCGGGGCCCTTGCCGATAAGGTGGAGGATGTAGTAACTGCCCGCGCCGAATACGAAAACATAGACAATAATAAAGGCTATCAGGGATATGGCGATCGATGTCCCCATCACCGGGGAGGTGGCATCCTTGGTGCGCATCAGCCCCTGGACGACCCAGGGCTGACGGCCGACTTCGGTCACAAACCAGCCGGCCAGCACCGCAATGAACCCGGCCGGCGTCAGGGCCATGCACCAGTACTGAAACCAACGGGTGTCAAACAGCCGTTTTTTAAAGTAAAGCACAATTGCGATCACGCCGGTTGCGATCATTAACATGCCAAGGCCCACCATGATGCGAAAGGTCCAGAATACCCAGGCCGCCGGCGGGCGCTCATCCACCGGCCATTCCTTGAGCCCTTTGACCTCACCGTTTAGGCTGTGGGTGAGAATCAGGCTCGATATTTTTGGGATTTCGAGAGCGTATTTCGTCATTTCTTCTTCCTGATCCGGCCAGCCGAAAAGCACCAGGGGTGCACCCGCCCGGGTTTCCCAGAGGCCTTCCATGGCGGCCACCTTGGCGGGCTGATGTTTAAAGGTGTTGAGCCCATGAAGGTCGCCAAAAAGCAGTTGCGCAGGGGCCACGAAAATGGCCATGATCATGGCCATGCCGAACATCACCCGGGCATGCTGAACATGGCGCTGCCGCCACAGGTAGAATGCGCCGATTCCGGCAACGGTAAAAGCGGTCGTCAGGTAGGCGGCAGTAATCATGTGCACAAAACGGAAGGGAAAAGAAGGGGTAAAGATCACCTGCAGCCAGCTGGTCGGATACAGCAAACCGTCCGAACCCACGCGGAACCCCTGGGGGGTCTGCATCCAGCTGTTGGCCGACAGAATCCAGAATGCTGAAATCAGGGTGCCGGCTGCGACAATGACCGTTGCAGCAAAATGCATTTTCGGGCTGACGCGGTTCCAGCCAAAGAGCATTACCCCCAGAAATGAGGCCTCGAGAAAAAAGGCGGTCAGAACTTCGTAGCCCAGCAGCGGCCCCAGGACGCTGCCGCCGGCGTCTGAAAATCGTGACCAGTTGGTGCCGAACTGAAACGACATCACCACGCCGGAAACCACCCCCATGCCGAAGGTGACCGCAAAAATTTTGACCCACATGCGGTAAACCTCGGCGTAAACCGGGTCGCCGGTTTTGAGCCAGCGCCATTCAAGAACAGCCAGCCAGCTTGCCAGCCCGATAGTAAAGGCCGGAAATAGGATATGAAACGAAATGGTGAAAGCAAACTGAATACGTGCCAACAGGGCAGGATCTAAGTTTTCAAACATAATCGATTCT
>JASFPY010000078.1:0-7699 GCA_050115755.1 Desulfobacteraceae bacterium
ACAACATTACCAAAACCGCCAAGATCATGAAAGTGGGGCGGAGTTACCTTCATAAGAAAATCAAGTGCCTCAACTAGAAGCTATCTTAAAAATGCATCTCACGCCCAATGGCTGCGTTGCGATCCGGTTTAAAATGCTCACGTACTCCGTGTACGCTCCGCTTTTAAACCGAATCGACGCCTTGCCCTTGAAAGGTGACCTACATTTTTAAGATAGCTTCTGGTTTTTCAGTTTTTAAAAAGGATAAAAGTTTTGACGATCAGAATTGTCGGCGGGGAGTTGAAGGGCAGAAAACTGGCAACCGTGCGTGGGATAAAAACGCGGCCGACCGCTGAGCGGGTGCGTGAATCCATTTTTAATATTTTAGGAGATAGTGTTCGGGGGGCACGGGTTCTGGATCTGTATGCGGGAACCGGCGCAATGGGTCTCGAAGCCTTAAGCCGGGGAGCTGAATCCGTTTTATTTGCAGACGATCATGGGGCCGCGCTGGCAGCCTTAGAAAAAAATATAAAAGCGTGTTCACTGCAGAGCAGGGCCCATATGATTAAATGGGACCTATTCAATAACCTGAATATCATTCGCTCGCACAGCCCCGCCTTCAATCTTGTTTTTTTAGACCCCCCCTACAATAAAAATATGATCCAGCCGACCCTGTCAAATCTGGGCGTAAGCCAATGCTTGGAAAACGGCTCCCGGCTGGCACTTGAACACTCACCCCTGGAGCCGATTCCGCAAAACCTGCCCGGATTTAAAATTTCCGACCAGAGAAGATACGGAAAAACGCTTGTCTCTTTTTTGATTTTTATGTTATGAATTTAAAATATCAATAGCTTGCATTATCATATCTTTTCCGTCTTTGAGCTTTTCAATTGTCGCGGCAACATCAACCAACAAAGGATTGATCAAGTATGTCAAAAGTCGCTATTTATCCCGGTTCTTTTGACCCGGTTACCAACGGTCATATTGATATTGTTGAAAGAGGGCTAAAATTATTTGATAAGATTATTGTTTCGATCTTGCATAATCCGAAGAAAGAATATCTTTTTCCCCTCGAAGAAAGACTGGAGATGCTCAAAGATTGTATGAAAAAGTTTAAAGGCGTTGAAATCGACAGCTTTGACGGCCTTTTAGTGGACTATGCAGCCAGCCGCAAAGCCAATGCGATCTTGCGGGGACTGCGCGCCATGTCTGATTTTGAGTATGAATTCCAGATGGCGCTGATGAACCGGCGGTTAAATCGCAACATTCAAACGGTCTTCCTGATGACCGGATTGCGTTGGATATACACGAGTTCTTCGATTATAAAAGAAGCCATACAGTTCGGGGGCAATATTGACGGTATGGTTCCCAAGCTTGTCCAAAAAAAGCTGGCACAAAAATTTGCCCTTGCGCCTGAATTTCGGCAATCCGGAGAGCCTCGATTGCGTTAAATGCAATCGAGGGGTTAATCGTTATTCGTTATAAGAATCGGATAAATGATGGATCTCTGGCAGCTAAATATATTCTGCAAGGTCATTGAGCTTAAAAGTTTTTCAAGAGCCGGAAAAGCCGTTCACCTCTCCCAACCCACCATCAGCAGCCACATCAAAGATCTAGAAGATCATTTTAACTGCCGGCTGATTGACCGTCTGTCCAAAGAAGCTATTCCCACCAAGGCCGGTGAGCTGTTGTATGGATATGCAAAAAGAATGCTGGCCCTGCGCGATGAAACCGAAACCGTCTTGGCGGAGTATAATGGGAAAATACAGGGGCGACTTGTTATCGGTGGAAGTACCATACCCGGAACGTATTTGATGCCGCAATTGATCGCTGATTTTAAAAGAACCTATCCGGATGTAATCATCTCTTTAGTTATCGGCGATACGGATCATATTATAGATGGTATTTTAAAGGCGAGTTTGGAACTGGGAATTGTCGGTGCCAAAGCAGAAACCCGGAAGATTGTTCAGGAGAAATTAATCGAAGATGAGATGTGCCTGATCGTGCCGGCGGGTCATCGCTGGGCCGGTCAAAAACGCGTGTCTTTAAAACGGCTTGTTTCGGAACCGTTCATCTTGCGGGAACACGGCTCTGGAACATTAAAATCACTGGGTCAGAACCTCAGTAGATGCGGGTACAGCATTGAAGATCTAAATGTTGTTGCCGAATTGGGAAGCACCCAGGCAATCTGTCAGGGGATTAAAACCGGCGCCGGTGTTTCGGTTATTTCGAAGCTGGCCGTTGCCGAGGATATTCAGGCGGGCAGATTAAATGCACTTGAGATAAAAGGTCTGGACCTTAAGCGTAATTTTTATCTTACGCGACACCGACATCGCAGCCCTTCACCATTGTGCAGGGCATTCGTTAATTTCCTCAAAGAAAAGCTGTCAACAAATCAGTAGCTGGCATATTTGAAATGCCCTCGATAAATAGGTTATGCCTGTTAAGCCGGTTGAGCCGGTTATGAAGGAAAACGATCTAATATGATTTTTTACGGACCAACGGGCTCAACGGGTAAAGCGGCCAACCGTTGTTAAGAGCTTGCTTTTCCCCTGGCCAGCCTTTCAATAACAAGCACCGCAATAAAACCGATGATTGCCAGAACCAATGCCAACAACACCTCAGCACTGATTGTTTCCGGCATGGTGTTGGCACCCCAGACGACATGGGATTTTCCCCGAACGATTCTCGTCTCAAGTATTTCCTTCCACGGCCAGATTTTTGGCATGCAGCCAACCATCAGGCCGGTGAGAAATGCCATCGTCAGCTGGTGGAAAGTTGTTAACAAATAACTGAGCAGCCGAGAAAAACTGAGCAGACCGATTAGGCATCCCAGACAAAATATGATAATGATCACCAGGTTATCGAACAAAAAAGGATTTTTTAAAGTGGCGGTGATAAACTCATATTTGCCTAAAATGAGCAATATAAATGCACCGCTTATACCCGGTAGAATCATGGCGCAGATGGCGATGATCCCACACAGCAAAATAAACCAGAGCGTTTCTGGAGTGGTCACCGGCATTAAGTTTACAATGAAAGCCGCAACAGCTGTTCCGACAACCAGGCTGATGCCTGTGCCTGGACCCCAGCTCGCCACTTTTCGGCTAACCACCAATATGGATGCCGCAATCAGGCCCAAGAAAAGGCTCCAGGTAAATACCGGATAATGATTGAGCAGAAAATTCATCAGTCGCGCCAGGCTGATAATGGCGATACCGATTCCGGCAAAAAGTGAAAGCAAAAAACGAATGTGAACGCATGCCAGCGCGCCCTTCAGGTCAAAGCCGAGCGCTTTTTTAACCATTGTGGCGTCCATTGATTTCAGAGCGCGAATCAGATCTTCATAGATTCCGGTAATCAACGCAATCGTGCCGCCGGAAACACCGGGAATCACATCCGCTGATCCCATGCACAGACCTTTTAGCGACAAAAGCCCGGCTTTTTTGACAGAAGCCGGACCCGGGCTGGCAAAAAACGCTTCTTTCCAGGTCAATGGTTTTTTAACCTCCTTATCTGTTTTCTTTCCAGCCGTGCGCCCCGATTAATTTAACAAAGCGGCATCCTCCCAGATTGGATTTATGGATGCCCGCTTTATCCTTTGTAAACTTCATAAGATCCTGGGAGTATTGATTGCCCACCGGCACCACCAGACGTCCCCCTTGCGCCAGTTGGTCCAATAGCTTTTGAGGAACTTCCGGGGCTCCTGCTGTTACAATAATAGCGTCAAATGGGCTTTCATCCCGCCACCCTGCAGTGCCGTCGCTGCAGCGCATGACAACGTTGTGATAATGCAGTTTATCTAGCAGATTGCGAGCCTGTATATATAGCGGACGGATTCTTTCAATGGTGTATACGCGATATGCGATTTCGGCCAAAATAGCGGCCTGGTATCCCGAGCCGGTTCCGATTTCAAGAACCCGGTCATTTTCGCCAAGTTCCAGAGCCTGGGTCATTTCGGCAACGATATAGGGCTGTGAAATGGTTTGTTGTTCACCAATGGGCAGCGGGTAATCCCCATAGGCCTGATCTCTTAAAGCCTCACTGACAAACAAATGCCGCGGAACCGCATAAAGCGCCTGCAAAACATTAGGGTCTGTTATTCCGCGGGATTCGATCTGGTGCTTGACCATCTCCTCCCGTTGGCGTGTGTATTTAATGGCTTCCTTGGTCATGTTTGCTTTACTAACAACTCGACCGGTTCAGGTCAAGATTATCCAGGGGCGTCGTTGATTATTTTTCTCCTTTTGGCCAAATGCGAGTGGGTTTTGACCGGGCCGGAATATTTTCGCTTATAAGAAAAAGACCTTGATCCTTTGATAAAATATTACAATAATCAAGCCAATAAACAAAAAGCAGATGTTTTAAAGAAGCTGGGATGGGTATTAAATGCCAGGCAATCGGTTCAGATTTTATAAATCACACGATTTTCGGTGATAATGATATCGACATGTCTGTCGTGTGATTCGATGGGGACCTGTGGGACAATTTGCGCTTCAAATGCAAGGGCAACCTTGCGGGTGGTGATGGCGAGCGTAGGTATGAGCCGGTCATAATAGCCTTTTCCGGAACCGATTCTGCCGCCTTTCTCATCCAGGGCCACTGCCGGAATAATGGCAATGTCAATCTTATCGATCGGAACGTCCTTGCAGCGGGATTCGTCCGGCTGTAAAATATCGCGCGGACCCGGAACCAGATCTTTTTCAATATTATCGACTTTTTTTAGCTCCATTTCGAAATTTTCGGCGTTGTAGGCCGGCAGGACAACGATTTTATTGTAAACATAGGCACGCTTTATAATGTTTTCGGTCAGAACCTCATGTTCATTATTTACATATAAAAGCGTTATTTTTGATTCCAGGAAATTGGCGAAATCGAAGAGTCTGTTTTCAATCGCTGCTGTTTTTTCAGCGATTTCCTTCGCCGATAGTGCGGCAAATTTTTGAGCAATTTCCTCACGAATCTGACTTTTGGCGATTTGGATTTCCTCCATTTGTGGCTCCATTGTACGATATTAAATTAAAAAATAAAAAATGCCTGCAGGGCTAATCGCCAATAATCATTGACTATACCGCCCTGTCATGCTAATTGCGCCAATGTTTGATTCTGACGCCAACTTTTTCGGCCAAAATTTTTAGCACCATTAGAACCTTTTATTATAAGGAATAAAATGCTTGAAATCAAGTTTGTTAGACAAAATTTGGACACCGTTCAAAAGGCTCTGGAGAAGCGGGGCGAGTCAGCCGATCTCGATGCCTTAAAAAAGTGCGACGATAAGCGCCGCGCCATATTACAGGAACTCGAAACCTTAAGGCATCAGCGCAACGTGGTTTCCGACCAGATTGCGCAAATGAAAAAGGCCGGTGACAATGCCGACACCGTTGTCGCCGAAATGCGTGAGGTTTCATCGAAGATCAAAGTGCTGGATAAAGCACTGACCGAAATCCTGGAAACATTCGATCGAATTTTAATGGGATTGCCGAACATCCCCCATGCGTCTGTGCCGGTGGGCAGGGATGAAACCGATAACCCCGTTCTTAAAACGGTTGGTGATCCGCCGGGTTTTGAATTTGAACCCAAACCGCACTGGGATGTTGGTGCAGCGCTTGGCATCCTGGATTTTGAACGTGCGGTTAAAATTGCTGGGGCTCGCTTTCCGCTTTACTTCGGCGCCGGCGCCAGATTGGAAAGAGCACTGATTAATTTTATGCTCGATATTCACACCCAGGCCCATGGATACACGGAAATATTGCCGCCCTTTATGGTAAACCGGCAGAGCATGACCCATACCGGACAGCTGCCCAAATTTGAAGAAGATCTTTTTAAACTGGAGGATTGGGATTATTTTCTGGTTCCCACTGCTGAAGTACCGGTGACCAATATTCATCAGGATGAGGTCCTGGAGGAAGCGCAGCTGCCGATTTACTACACCGCATATACGCCCTGCTTCAGATCTGAAGCCGGATCATACGGTAAAGACACTCGCGGACTCATTCGGCAGCATCAATTTAACAAAGTTGAGCTGGTCAAATTCACAACGCCGCAAACCTCTTATGATGAGCTGGAATCGCTGCTTGACAATGCCGAAACCATATTAAGGAAACTGGAGCTTCCCTACCAGGTAGTTGAGCTGTGTAGTGGCGACCTGGGATTTTCAGCTGCAAAAACCTATGATATCGAAGTCTGGATGCCGGCTCAGAGGGTTTATCGCGAAATTTCATCCTGCAGCAATTTTGAGGATTTTCAGGCGCGGCGCGGCAATATCCGCTTTAAGCAAAAAGGGAAAAAGGGCACCGAGCTTGTTCATACGCTCAACGGCTCCGGGCTGGCAGTGGGTCGGTGCGTGGCGGCCATCCTCGAAAATTGCCAGCAGGCCGATGGCAGTGTCCTTATTCCCGATGCATTGCAAAACTATATGGGTGGATTGAAAAAAATAAAACAATGAAGCTGGATGATTTTCCCAAAGAGATCCGATCCGAAATTCTTCCCCGGCATACCGGTCGAATGATTTATCGCTGCCTGGGCTGTGACCGGGAATTCGGGATTGAAGAACTCCTTTACGTGTGCCCGGATTGCGGCCAGGTCTTTTTAATCCATGATCTGAATTTTAAGCAGTTGAGCCGCACACCGGGCGCCCGGTGGCGGCGCATATTCGATTACCGCAAGTTGTTAAACATTCCAGCGCTAAAAGGTATTTACCGTTATCATGAATTCATCGGTCCGGTTATACCGCTGGATGCCGTTGTTTATCTGGGTGAAGGCCATACCCCGGTGGTAGAAGCCAACGCGCTATTACAGGAAAAGGTGGGCATGCGGTTTTATTTTAAAAACGACGGCCAGAACCCCAGTGCCTCCTTTAAAGATCGCGGCATGGCCAGCGCGTTGAGTTATATCAACATGATGGTGCGCGACGGTAAGGTTTCCGACTTGCTGGCCATCTGTGCTTCGACCGGAGATACCTCAGCAGCAGCTGCCTTGTATGCGTCCTATTTAACCCCTCATATAAAATCCGCGGTGCTGCTGCCCCGCAAAAAGGTCACTCCCCAGCAGCTTTCACAGCCGCTGGGCAGCGGTGCGGCCGTTTTTGAAATTCCCGGCGTATTTGATGACTGCATGAAAGTTGTCGAGTCGCTGTCAGAAAATTACAATGTGGCACTTTTAAATTCAAAAAATGCCTGGCGCATCCTCGGACAGGAATCATACTGTTATGAAATTGCCCAGGAGTTTGAATATGAGGTATCGAACATGGCGGTGGTGGTGCCCATTGGCAATGCCGGAAATATCACGGCCGTAATGAGCGGGTTTTTAAAATTTTATGAGGGCGGCGTGATCAACGGGCTGCCCAAAATACTGGGGGTGCAATCCGAGCATGCCAATCCGGTCTATCGTTATTACCTTGAGCCGGACCGCAATAAACGTAAATTTATGCCGGTGACCGTAAAGCCCAGCGTTGCTCAAGCCGCGATGATCGGCAACCCGGTTTCCATGCCCCGGGTTATTCATCTGGTGGAAAGATACAATCAGCTGGCCGGCCGCCAGAGCGTCTTTTTTATCGAGGTTGCCGAGCAGGCTATCATGGATTGGGAAATCATTGCCAACCGAAACGGGCACATTGCCTGCACCCACGGAGGTGAGTCTTTGGCCGGTCTTGTGGAGGCCGTCCAACGCGGCATTACAGGCAAAGATGACATTGCCGTTGTAAAGTCCACCGCCCACGCCC
>JASFPY010000079.1:0-7696 GCA_050115755.1 Desulfobacteraceae bacterium
TTCCGACCTGGCCGTATTGCAAATAGAGGCTTCCGCCCAGCTGCCGTCCGTCGAAATGGGTAGCAGTGATGACCTGATGATCGGTGAAACCGTAATTGCCATCGGCAATCCTTTCGGTTTCTCACATACGGTGACCACCGGTGTCATCAGCGCCGTCAATCGCAGTTTCCGCGCCGACGACCGGGTATTCCTTGACTTTATCCAGATCGATGCCTCCATCAACCCTGGAAACAGCGGCGGTCCCCTGTTAAACATCAACGGTGATCTGATCGGGATCAACACCGCCATTTACGCCAAGGCCCAGGGTATCGGTTTTGCAATTCCCATCAACAAGGCCAAAAAAATTATTTCCGATCTGATTCAATTCGGTGAAGTCATCCAGACCTGGATCGGCATCACCGTACAAAACCTGGATAAGAAGCTGGCCGGCTACCTGAAGGTTCCCGGCAAAACGGGTGTCATGGTTAAAGCGCTGGAGCCCGGCAGTCCGGCAATTAACGCCGGTCTGAAGGAAGGCGATATTATTCTGGCAATCGGCAATAAAAAAATCGCCTCGGTGCCGGATTACTGGTCGGTCAAAAAAACCTATGCGGCCGGTGACACCCTCAAAGTGAAGATATGGCGCGACGGCAAAACCGAAACCGTGCGCATTAAATCCCGGGTGTTTCCCATGGAGATGGCCGATGACCTGGCCTTTCGGTTGATGGGAATCCGGGTCGAAGATTTAACCCCGAAAAACCGCCAGAATTACCGGATTTCCGTGCAACAGGGTGTGGTGATCTCTGAAATCGACCGCCGCAGCGATCTGGCCAAGATCGGCGCCCGGTCCGGTGATGTCATCCGGCAGATCGATGACGCTGCTATTGTAAACAAAGATGATTTTGAAAAGGCGATTGTCAAATACCGCCAGCGGCGCTCGGTGGTGATTTTGCTGCAGCGTGGAGATCAGGGATATTATATCACGTTGAAATTGTAGCCATTCATATCAAATTTAGCTAAAGTTCTTTTTGCAAGATACCGATAAGATAATTGAATCAGAATATTTTTGAGATATTCGATTTTTTATCCTGTTTTTTGAAAATTTACGGGTTGATTTTCGAAAGAAATACGGCCTGTATAAAATCTCTCGATAACGCCAAACCCCGAGTAATTGGGGGACGGAAAGCCACGGGTCCGCCGGAGGTGGACGGCCGGGTTGCCTGAGGAGGCTCAAAAGCTGGGCAACCCGCGAAAAGGTGGCTCAGCTTTTTTGCTTGAGCCACCGGCTTCAAAAGGAGGACAAATGCAACTGTTCGGGGGAATTAATCCATACGAGAGCACTCGTTTTGGTTTCGATATCATCGATACCATCCAAAAACAGCGCTCT
Source organism: Desulfobacteraceae bacterium (assembly GCA_050115755.1). Taxonomy (GTDB): domain Bacteria; phylum Desulfobacterota; class Desulfobacteria; order Desulfobacterales; family JAHEIW01; genus JAHEIW01. Next base: position 1,367 of record JASFPY010000079.1, read on the forward strand.
GTCACTGAATCGTTCAATGGGCTTCCGGTTTCAAATCACCGGGATCAGATGGACGATACCACACGGAACGTGCTGCGGATGCGCAAAGCCATGGAGGCGGTTCGGCAATTGATGCCGCCTTCAGAATCTACCCAAATTGAAGTCGAAATCACTGCAAGCGCCACCTCGGCCGCCAGTCTTGACTTAAGCTCAAGCGGAACTGCAACGCCCACCACCCTGCAGTCGACTGAAGAGGTCAATGCCTCGACGACCGGTTATTCGACTGAACCGTCCGAATGGACCGGCGCCTCGACCGCTCAGCCCACAATCGGCGGCGAATATGACGGCTCCAGCGGCAGCGACACCCTCACGTTTAAAGTTAAAAAGGGGGGTACCGCTGGTAGTGATCTGATTCAGATCGAGGTTTACGATTCCAACAATAATCGAATCGACAGTTTAAATTTTAGAAAACAGGACGGAATCGATACACCTCAGAGCCTGTCCAACGGTTTGACGGTAACCTTCAGCGAAGGGGATTTCGTGAAAAATGACAGCTTCACCCTGGAAGTGTATGACAGCGTGGAAAATGCGGTCGATCCGGACAACCCCTTTAATGGAACGGGCGCCGATGATCCGAATCTTCAATCCGGTCTCGAGGTAACCAGCGGCTCCTTTGAAGTCAACGGGACCACTATTAATGTTGCGGCGGATGACACCATTAACAGTGTGATCGATAAAATCAATCAATCCGATGCCGGCGTAACCGCCACCTTCGACGCCGAAACTGAAACGGTAATGCTGACCCAGAACACGCCCGGCTCAACCCCGGATATTGTGCTTGCAAACGACACCTCCGGCTTTGTGGCCGCCGTAAAGCTGGATAGCGCGGTGGCAGTTCCTGGAGAAGATGGGACCGTAACCGAAGATCCCGCAACACCTCTGGCAGAGGTGGATGCCTTCTCCACGGTGCAAAGCGGCAGCATCAGCGTCAATGGCACTTCCATCGACATCGACGTCGATACGGATTCATTAAACGACGTCATTGATCGCATTAACGCGTCAGAAGCCGGCGTCACCGCCAGCTACGACAGCAGCGCCAAGCGGGTCACACTGAGTGCCAACGACGCCGAAAGCCAGCTGATTCTTGACAGCGGGTCGACGAATTTTTTCTCCGCGGTGGAAATAACCGACGGCACCTATGAGCCGGTAAACGAAACCGTCGATGTCCAAACAAGCGGTTTGGACGCCGTCAATTCGTCTGATCTTACGGTTGAATATGCTGAAACCTTCACCGCCGAACTGGCCGATGAAGCTGCTGCAGATGAGGATGTCGCCGAAACACCCGCGGCACCCGCAGACGCCAAAATGATGGGCGCACTGGTCAGTATCATTGCCGATTCCATGAATGCCCTCTTCGATGGTTCGGCTATCTCCGTGTCGCCGGATTTTGAAACCGAAACCTTTCAAAACGAGGTTCGCAACGCGGTCACATCATGGTTTGATTCCGAGGGGTCTCAATTTAACGCCAGCCTTGGCAGTGGTTCCGATTCTGAAGCGTCTGAATTCAAGACCGACTTTGGCATTGGTTTTGATTTTGAAGATACCGATGGAAAGGTGTTCAAATTTTCCCAGAACGACAGAAGTCAATTTGAGGATGCGCTGGCATCCCCGCAAAGCTCAGCTGCGGTTCAACAGGCGCTTTTTGGAATCGAATCCGGCGGGCTGTTCAACCAGCTGCATTCCGCCCTGACAGCAGCCGGCACCGGCAGCGAGCTTAAAGCGGATCCAATCGGCCTTTTTCTGGATGTATCAATTTAGGTTCAGGGTTCAAAGGTTCAAGGTTTTGTTCGATTGGTTTAATTGGTTTGATTAGTTTAATTCGTTCAATTGGTTAGGTTTTAAGCCAACCAACGAAACAAATGAAACTAATCGGACAAGTATTTAAACTTCTGACACCTGCCTGCGCGGACGTAGCCGCCACGACGCGGCGAGGGCCCGAAACCTGAATCTCAGTCCTCATTGCTCAGTCCTTTTTTTGCCTTTGTAGTGATCAGCAACACGCCGGCGGCTTTATGCCGGGTGCCAACCGATCTTTCAAGAGTAGATCCAGCTTGCCGACTTGAACCGACAGTGCTATAAATATAGATAATCTTAACAGAATCCAGCGAGAGGAATTTTAATGGAACGCTCAAAGATATTTAAGCTCTTAAAATCCGATCGCCCGGTGGATCAGGTGCTGATAAAAGGATGGGTGCGCACCCGGCGGGACGCCAAAGGGTTTTCTTTTATCGAAGTCAACGACGGCTCGAGCCTGAAAAACATTCAGGTTGTGGCGGACGAAAAATTGCCCAATTATGAACAGATCAAAAAGCTGACCACCGGTTCGGCGCTGGCTGTCAGCGGACAGCTCCTCGAATCCAAAGGCGGAGGGCAAAAATGGGAGGTCCAGGCTGACGATGTTCAGATCATTCAGCTGGCGCCGGAAGACTTTCCATTGCAGAAAAAACGCCACACCGATGAATTTTTACGAACCATCGCTCACCTGCGGCCCCGCACCAACAAATACGGTGCGGCCTTTCGCATCCGCTCCGAGATGGCCTTCGGAATACACAAATTCTTCCGGGATCGCGGCTTCCGCTATCTGCAGTCACCGATTCTGACCGCTTCAGACTGCGAAGGTGCCGGGGAGCTGTTTCGGGTGACTACCCTGGACCTGAATAATCCCCCCCTAAAAGAGGGCAAAACCGATTACGGGCAGGATTTTTTCGGCAAAGAAGCCAATCTGACGGTTTCAGGCCAACTATCGGCCGAGATGTTTGCCCTGGCCCTGGGAGATGTCTACACCTTTGGGCCCACCTTCCGGGCGGAAAATTCGAATACCCGTCGCCATGCCGCCGAGTTCTGGATGGTGGAACCGGAGATGGCCTTCTGTGATCTGGAAGGCAACATGGACCTGGGCGAAGCGCTCATTCGCGAGCTGACCGCCTTTGCCATGGAGGAGTGCACAGATGATCTGGAGCTGTTTGCCAAGTGGGTGGATAAAACCTTGATGGCAACGCTGGAGAACATCGCCCAGTCCGATTATATCCGGCTGCCATACCGCGAGGCGGTGGAGATCTTAAACCAGTCCGGCCAGAAGTTCGAATATGATGTCGGCTTCGGCAAGGATTTGCAGACTGAACATGAACGCTACCTGACCGAAAAACATTTTAAAAAGCCGGTAATCGTCTACGACTACCCGAAAACCATCAAGCCGTTTTATATGCGGATCAACGATGACGATGAAACGGTGGGAGCCATGGATGTTCTGGTGCCGGGCATCGGCGAGATCATCGGTGGCAGCCAGCGCGAAGAACGCCTGGATGTGCTGCAAGCGCGCATGGACGAGATGAAAATGGACAAGGCTCCCTACTGGTGGTATCTGGATGTCCGCCGTTACGGCAGCGTACCCCACAGTGGCTTTGGCCTGGGATTTGAGCGTTTTTTAATGATGATCACCGGCATCAGCAACATCCGGGACGTCATCCCTTTTCCGAGAACACCCAGCAGCATCGAATTTTAGTCTGAAGAACCTTCCGCATTCAACTCAAATGGATTAAAATGCAACCCGGCGGAATTGTCCGTGGTGCTGAACATTTTGTAAATATTTGACTTTTTTAAAGAAATTAGGATAAAATATTATTGGAATGTTCATCCAGCGAAAAAATAGAAGTGGTTTCAAAAGAAAGGCCCACAGCAATGAACAGCGCAGAGCGTGGAAAACTCGTTCTCCAGGAAGTGCCGAGCGGAGAAGTTGAAAAAAAAGTTGTGCTGCTGCTTTTAAAATTCGCAAAAAGTGCTTCTGTTGAAGTGTTAACTGAAAAGGTCCGAAATACGCCTTACACGCTCAGCAAAAATATTACGGCTGAAAAGGCCGTATTGATGCTGGAAGCATTTCAAAAAATCGGGGCAACGGCCGTATTTATACCCCATATGGCTGAAAAACCAGCCGCCGAGCCGTTTACACCCGTCATATCGGATCCACGCTTCACGTTCGATCCCGCAGCGGATCTTGAAGAAGCGCCCCCTTCTGATAAGCCGGCCGGCAAAAAGAAAAAAAATGGCAGCCGCCGGATGACATTGACTTTGATCACCATTTTGCTGATCCTGTCACTGTGCTATCTCGCCTGGCAGCTCTGGCCGATTCTGGGAGATAAGGTTATTGAATTGTGGTCCTATCTCAAGCAACTCCTTTAATTTCCCTTAAAATGTTATAAAAATCGTGTGGTATGTTTTTATTCAGTAGGATTCTTTAAACAACACGGTATCTATGGTGTCAGGTGTCAGTGTTCAGGTGTCAGCAACCAATTGAGGTCAAGTAGTAGTGCCGGCCAATGAAGGCGGACGCGGTGGCATGCCGTACCTCTAACTTCTCTTTTCTGTCCTCAGTCATCTGTTTGCTGAAACCTGACACCCGACACCTGAAACCTATTATAACCGTATAAAGTGAGCTCCCGCCAACAGAAGATATGAGAGAAAAAGAAAGGAATACGAGGCTATTTCTTGTGATGGTTTTCGATTCGCACAATACCGTCCCGCAGATCCGGAACATTAAAATTCACCAGCAGCCCCCGGTTCAAGCCTGAGAGTTTTAGAAATGCCATAAGTTGAGACTTGTGTATGGATTCAATTTTTTCACAGTATTTTAATTCCACAATCACCGAATCTTCAACGACCAGATTCAACCTGTAGCCGCAATCCAGGATGTGGCCCTTATAATTTTGCTGCATCGGCAGCGGCCTATGCCGCTCAAAGGACAGCTTGAGCTGATCAAGCTCATAACAGAGGCACGCTTCATATTCCGCTTCGTGCAGTCCGGGCCCGCAGGCACGATGAACCTCACTGGCAGCTGATATAATTTTTTCGGTCAATTGATCCGTGTTCATGGATAGCGTTTTTCAGGTCCGGCAGTCAGATGATTATCCGCTTCAGCATTTCCGCAAAATAATCTTAAAAATAGACGCGAAATCCCGCTTTATCAAGCGGGAATATGAGGTTTTCAAACCACTTATAGTTGATACTAAAACCGTGTATAATGTTCAAGTGGCAAATACAATCTAGAACCAATCTCAAAAATGCATCTAACGCCCAATGGCCGCGTTGTAAGCCTCCTTAAAATGCTCACATACTAAAATGTATGCTGCGCTTTTGTGTCGGCTCACGCCTTGTTCTTGGACGTGATCTACTATTTTTGAGATTGATTCTAAGTAAAAGTTATGTAAAAGGTCTCCGGCCCATCTTGACTGTTGGGTCGGGTCTTAATAAAATTTTCGCATGAACATGGATATTTAATTTATGCAGCCAGTGCGGCTGCCGGGGGCAGGTTCTATGAAATTAAAAAATGTAATTTTTTTAATCACCGCGACCTTACTGATAGCCGCTTCTGCCGGAGCTGAAGCAGCCGACCACCTTGAAATTCGCAGACAGGCGCAAAATGCCTACACCAATGGCAACTGGAAAGATGCTTTTGACCTGTATCGCAAACTGAGCCTGGAGATGAAAAACGACCCCAAACAGGTCGGCAAAGATTTTATCCAGGCCTGGCAATGTCTGCGCCAGCTAAATCGATTAAATGAACTGGACGCATTCCGGGAAAATGTCATTGAGCGCCGTGCCGATAACTGGCGCCTGATGCAGGATGTCGCCCGCAGCTACAGCCAGAACAATCACTGGGGATATATGGTGGCCGGCAAATTCCACCGCGGCCAGCATCGCGGCGGTGGCAAATATGTCAATGCTATTGCCCGCGACCGCGCTCGCGCCCTGCAGCTGATGCAGCAGTCCATGGCAGCAGCGGAAAAAGATCCGGCAAAATCAGAAGTCGCCCAGTTTTATTTGGCTTTTGCCCGCCTCATTCAACAGCTGCGCGGCGCCAACCAGACCTGGCGCTTGCAGTACCTGACCGATCTTACCCGGCTTCCGGACTATGAGCCCGGATACGGACATGAATACGACCGGCGCACCCTGGGGGCACCGGTAGATGATAACGGCCGGCCCGTGTACCATAAGCTTCCCAAAAGCTTTGAAACCGCTGGTTCAGACGGGGAACGCTGGCGCTGGCTGATGGCAAGAGCCGTGCAGCTTGATTCAAGGCTGAACAATTACGTGAACTATACCCGGGCCGCCTTTTTACATCAGCAATTTGGCGTGCAGACGCTGGTCGATTATCGCGCCCTTTACGGACGCGGTCATTCGCCGGATAAAAAAGATAGCAATCAAAGCAGCCTCTATGCGGTCCATACCTTAACCGATCAGGAAACCATCGCCAAACTGGCCGTTGGGGTGCGGCGCTTTGACTTGCCCGCGGAATAT
>JASFPY010000080.1:0-7692 GCA_050115755.1 Desulfobacteraceae bacterium
TGAATGTCCGATTCCGGTAGCAAAAAAGCGCCTGCCTTCGCAGCCGTGTTAACGCGACTTCTGAATCAGGGCTTTCAGATTTCTTCTCAGAACATCATAATGCCGCATCATGTCCAGTCTTTTAATCTTTTCAAGGGTCTCCTGCGGCAGCCGCTTTTTGGAAACGCCGCTTAAGATAAGGTCGGTTTCTTCATTATCGAAGGTCCCACCGGCCTCAATCCATTGAACGACATCTTTATTGGCCGGGCAGGCTTTCTGGCAGATCATGCAGCCCACCAGGCAGTTGTGCCAGGAAGCAGACAACCATTGCGGAAATGGTTTGGAAGCTTCATTATGGAAGGTCAGACAGCGTTGGGCATAAATCTGGAAACGATCCGAAACGATGGCATCGGTTGGGCACGCTTTCATGCAGGCACTGCAGTTTTCACAGTGTTCCAGGACCGTTGCTTCGCCCCAGCTGTCTTGCTCACAGGGATAATCGGAAATAAACACCAGCGGCCGCTGAAAGCTTCCCATTCCCTTCACATAGGTGATGTTATTTTTTCCATACCGGGCCAGCCCGCTGCGCACGGCCAGCAGTTTTTCGGGCAGCCTGACGTTTTGTAGCTGATATCCCTGCGGTTCGAAAACTGCTTTCAGAAAATCCGCCACATCATTATCGACGGCAGAATAATAAGTGGGCGGGATAACGACCGGGTAAGATTTATTTTGCCGTAAAAAGGTAACCTGTATCTGGGGCTGCGGAATGGTAATGATGATCAGAGATCGGGCATTCGTTAACTTTTGCTGACAGGCGAAATCAAAAGATGCCAGATAGGCGTCATACAGGTCCGCGTCCAGCAGTCCTTTCTGGTAACGGGTCATGATTTCTGTTTCGAGTTCTTTAACATGCTCAATGGAAACGATTTTGCCCCGGTAGCCGCGCTCGTTTAAAAGGGCATCAATTTGTTTCGAAAAATTCCGATCTTGGCCCAGCATTTTTTTCTCCTCTTAAATATACGTTCTTGACAAAAAATTAACCATCTATTAGATTTTTGATGGTTAGACTAATAGCCCATTAATTCTAACCTGTCAAATAATTTTTGTCGGTTATATAATTATTACGGAGAAACCCGGTGAGCAAAAAAAGGGATGCGGGCAGTATAAAATTAATAGGGGGGGCCTTGTGTCTTGATTTTGTGAATACGGTACATTTTTATGGCGGCGCAGATCCTGGTGAATATTTGAATACCTATCACGACCTGGTCGCGTGGAGCCGCCACGTGGGTACGATCACCGATGATGAGGCCAAAACATTATCCCGCAGAGCTGCCGGGAATCCTGCCGAAGCCAGAAGCGTCCACAAAAGCGGCATTGAACTGCGGGAAGCAATCTATCGCATCTTTACGATCAGCATAGAAGGTCAGTCCCACGCCCGGGAGCATTTAGCGGTTTTTAATGATTATCTTGCCGAGGCCATGATGCGATCTCAAATCGTCAAAACGCAGGGCGGCTTTTTTTGGGATATGGCGGGCAATAAAGCAAAATTGGACTGGATCCTTTGCCCGGTTATCCGTTCTGCTGCCGAACTGCTGGTCTCAGAAAAGTTCAGGCGGGTAAAAAAATGTGCAGACCCGATCTGCGGCTGGCTGTTTCTGGACATCAGCCGAAACCGCAGCCGGCGCTGGTGCGATATGCGCGATTGCGGCAATCGCGCCAAGGCCAGTCGGTATTACAAAAAAAAGAAAAAATCAAACAGGAGAATCTAGCGAAATGCCGTTCTTATCAGATGCTGAAATTGTCATTAACGCCTTGGAAAATTATTACCGGGAATCCATATCCAGAAAAAAGCCGGTCATCAATCAAGGCCCTCTGGAAACATTGATATCCGACCTGGATTTAAGCACCGATATCCAGGAGGGCCGATTAACCGGCGAACGCCTGGCGCAGTTTTTAGCCACATATCTGGAATCCACCACCCGCCTGGTTCATCCGGCCTATTTGGCCCACCAGGCGGGGACCTCTCATTATGCCGGCGCCTTGGCTTCGCTGATCGACGGCTTCACCAACAACCCCATGGCCATCTATGAAATGGGGCCGGGGGCCGCCAGCATCGAGTGGTACCTCATCAACTGGTTACTGGAAAAAGTCGGCTGGCTTCCCCAGCCGCTCGGAATGCCGGACAGCCCGGATCAGGTTTATGGGGGCGGGGTGTTGACTCACGGCGGCTCGCTGGCCAATTTGACTGCACTGCTGGCTGCGCGCAGCAGAATGGCACCACCTGCCTGGCAGGAGGGCAACCCCCGTGATCTGGTGCTGCTGGCGCCTGCCGAAAGCCATTATTCAATTGCCCGGGCAGCCGGTATCATGGGCCTTGGCCGCAATGCAGTCTATCCTATGGCGGTGAATGAAAAGGGCGTTGTCATTCCGGAGAAACTGCCTGAGGTGTATGCGGGTTTAAAAAACAAGGGCAAGCGCGTCTTTGCGGTGGTTGCCAACGCGTGCAGCACCGCCGCCGGGCTGTATGATCCCATCCGCGAAATCGGTGAATTTTGCAACGCGCATGCGCTGTGGTTTCATGTCGATGGCGCCCATGGTGCCAGTGCCCTACTTTCGCAAAGACACAAACACTTGTTGAATGGGGTTGAATTAGCGGATTCACTGATCTGGGATGCCCACAAGCTCATGCGCACACCGTCCTTATGCACGGCGGTGCTGGTCAAAGATTTTCGAACGATCGACCGGGCGTTCCAGCAGGAAGCCAGCTACCTTTTTCATGAAAAAGAGCAGCCCGGGTTTGATTTCATCCACCGTACCGTTGAATGCACAAAGGCCGGCCTGGGGCTGAAATGGTTTTTCGTACTGGCGGCACTCGGAGAGCAGGGATTGGAAACGCATGTTGACGATAAATTTGAACTGGCCCGACAGGCATACGATTATATCGAGTCCCAGCCGGAATTTGAATGTGCGGCAACTCCGCAAAGCAACATTTTGTGTTTTCGCTTAACCGGCAGCGACCAGCTGCAGCTGGACGTAAGAGATACGTTAATCGCCCGGGGTGAATTCTATCTGTCCACCACCGCATTTGGAAATCAACGCTATTTGCGCATCGTTTTCAATCATCCGCATACATGCCTGGACGATATCAAACAGCTGATTCAAAAAATCCGCGATATCGTTGACGAAAAAAAAAGTGACTGAAGATAAGGAGGCAACGCCAATGGCAACCGTAAAATTAATCGAATACGAAGCGGCCGACCCGGAAGTGCGCGCGGTTTACGATGACATTATGGCCACACGGCAGATCGACTGGATCAACAACTTCTGGAAGGCCATTGCGGTGCAACCCGAACTTTTGCGCCGTACCTGGCAGGGGGTCAAAACGGTGACGGCGCCCGGAGCGCTCGATCCGCTGGTCAAGGAGATGTTATATGTGGCGGTCAGCGTGACAAACGGCTGCGAATACTGCATCAACAGCCATACAGCAGCCGCCAGAAAAAAAGGTATGACCGATGAAATGCTGTCCGAGCTGATGGCAGTGGTGGGCATGGCCAACCAGACCAACGCACTGGTCACCGGCTTCCAGGTGGAACTTGACGAGGTCTTTGCAGACGGTGGACGTCAGTCCTGACAGGCATTTTGTCAGGCAACGTTGTTTTCAGCACAAAAAGGGAATCCGTTTTAACGGATTCCCTTTTAAAATCACTTCTAATGATTAATTGGACCTCTGAGCAGATTCTGATTCAAACAGTTTGCTGTATTCGCCATAGCCTTCCGCCTGAAGGTCTTCTCTGGGTATAAATTTCAAAGCGGCCGAATTGATACAGTACCGCAAACCGGTGGGCTCCGGGCCATCCGGAAACACATGTCCCAGATGCGAATCAGCGTGCTTGCTGCGCACCTCGGTTCGCACCATGAAAAACTTGCGGTCATCGCGCTCGACGATATTTTCCGGCACCAGGGGTCGCGTGAAACTGGGCCACCCGGTTCCCGAATCAAATTTGTCCGTTGAAGAAAACAAAGGTTCCCCGGAAACGATGTCCACATAAATACCCGCGCTTTTATTATCGAAGTATTCATTGTTAAAAGCCGGCTCGGTGCCGTCTTCCTGGGTGACCTTGTACTGCATCGCGGACAGTTTTTTCTTGAGCACATCATCGGCAGGTTTCACGTATTTATCCGAATTGCCCGGGGACGCCTTGATTTTCGCCATATCTTCTGTTTCAGAACCCCATTTGCTGTTGAGGTACTGATCGCGTCCCGAGCCGAAGCGGTAAAATTTGTATCGCAGCGGGTTTTTGCTGTAGTAATCCTGATGATATTCCTCGGCAGGATAAAATTTTACCAGAGGAACAATTTCAGTCACAATCGGTTTGGAAAACCGACCGGATTTCTCCAGCTCCGCTTTCGACGCTTCTGCAATGCGCTTTTGCTCTTCGTCATGATAGAAGATGGCGGGTCGATACTGGGACCCGCGGTCGACGAATTGCCCGCCGGCGTCGGTGGGATCCACGTGCCGCCAGAAAACATCCAGCAGTTGCCGGTAGGTGATTTTATGCGGGTCATAGCGCACCTGAACCGCTTCGGTATGACCGGTTCCACCGGCTGAAACCTCATTATAAGTGGGATTCGGTTTCTGGCCACCGGCATAACCGGATACGGCCTCGAAAACGCCGTCGACTTTTTCAAAATCCGATTCCACACACCAGAAACAGCCGCCGGCAAACGTTGCTATCTTATGGTCATTAGGTTCTGTCTTCATAAGGTTACTCTTTTCTTCCTGCTCCAGTTGTTTTTTGTTTGTCTTTTGAAATCCGAATAGGACTATGCCTATCAGAAATATTGCGCCAATAATAAAGATTGTTTTTATCATTTTCAACTCCACTTTATACGAAAGGTTTTAAGAATTTATGCATAGATCATAAGCATTAATTATCAAAAAGTCAGATTTTTAATGCCTTAGTCGCAGCAAAAGGCGGGATCTTACAATAAAGATAGCCTCCTGAAAATGATAGCGGATAGGGACAGCAAAAGTTTCGGGTGGCACGATCGTTCAGGATTGTGTATAGAACAAGGAAATGAAAAGCGCTGAATAACGCACCACAAAGCGCACGAAGCGCACAAAGAAAACATGTAAAGAAAGGGTTTGAGCCTTCGTGAACGTCGTGTCCTTCGTGGTGAAAACAATTATCAGGAAGAATCCTCAGCATGAATGAAAAGGTGATCACCACCACCTGCTCCTATGATTGCGGGGCGCGTTGCCTGCTTAAAGTGCATGTCGCCGAGGGCCGGATTACCCGCATCCGCACTGACAATCAGCGTGGCCCGGGCTTAAAGGCATGCATCCGGGGTCTTTCCCAGAAACATGTGGTTTATGCCTCCGATCGCCTCACACAACCCCTGAAAAGAAGCGGCATCCGGGGCCAGGGGCAGTTCGAACCCATCTCCTGGGACGAAGCCCTTGAGACGGTGGCTAAAAAATTGAAACAGATCAAAAAAAACTTCGGGCCCCACGCAACCCTGCTGATGGATTATTACGGCAACGAAGCGGTTTTGAACAATACCCTGGTAAGCGCGCGTCGCTTTTTTAACCTGTTTGGCGGGTGCACCACCGTCTGGGGCAGCACCTCGCTGGAAGCCGCCCGATTCGCCTGCGATACCACTCTTGGAACCCAGTTTACCGGCAACAGCCGCGACAATTTCCTGCACTCCAAACTCATCATTTTGTGGGGCTGGGATCCGCAGGTTTCCCGTTTCCGGCCATACACCGCTGCGTATCTTTCACAGGCAAAGCAAAACGGGGCCAGGATTATTGCCGTCGACCCGCGCCGCACCCGATCCGCTGAAAACCTGGCTGAACAATGGATTGCCGTAAGACCGGGGACAGACACGGCTTTGCTGATTGCCATGGCCTATGTCATGATTGCCGAGAGCCGATACGATCAAAAATTTATAGCAAACCACACCTTTGGATTTAATAAATTCAGGGCCTACGTCATGGGCAAAACCGACGGGGTTTCTAAAACCCCTCGCTGGGCCTCGCAGATCAGCGGCGTGCCGGCTGAAGATATCACCCGGCTGGCAAGGGAATACGCCGCCTGCAAACCAGCGGCACTTTGCACCGGTTGGGCGCCGGGCCGCAGTGCCTTCGGCGAGCAGTTTCATCGCGCAGCCATTACACTGGCCGCCATGACAGCCAATATCGGTGTAACCGGTGGTCATGTGGCCGGGGGCACCGACCGTATGGCACTCGGCGCTTTGGCTGCGTCTTTACCCGTGCCCGAAATAAAAAACCCGAAGGTCCATGTAACTGAAATTTATGACACCCTGTTAAGGGGAATAGACGGAGGCTATCCGGCGGATATTCGGCTGCTTTACGTGGTGGGCTGCAACATGTTAAACCAGTTCTTAAATGTGAACAAAGGCATCGAAGCGCTCAACGCATTGGATTTTATGGTCGTACATGATCTCTTTTTAACACCCACTGCCCGATTCGCGGACATCGTTCTGCCGGTGACCCATTATCTTGAACAGGAAGATATCGGCCAGCCCTGGCTGGGCGGGCCTTACTGTATTTATATGAATAAGGCGATCGATCCCATGCCGGAGACCCGATCAGACCTGGCTATTTTTGCAGACCTGGCGCGCCGGGTAGGTGTTGAAGGTTATAACGCCCGTTCCGCGGAGCAGTGGTTAAAGGAATTTCTGGAAGCGACTCCGGATTTTCCCGACCAGAAGCAATTCAGGCGGGAAGGTGTTCATCGCGTTGTGCTCAACGAACCCTGGGTGGCATTTAAAAACCAGATCGAAGACCCCGCAAAGCATCCGTTTGCCACACCATCGGGTAAAATCGAAATATACAGCCAAAAAATTGCGCGCATGAACCATCCGCAGATACCGGCGATTCCCCGGTACATCGAACCCTGGGAAAGCCCCAAGGATGAGCTTTACATAAAATTTCCCCTGCAGCTGATCAGTCCCCATGCCAAAACCCGGGTTAATTCCCAGTTTGATAATATCCCGTATTTGAAGCAAAAAGCCGATGACCGCATCTGGTTGAACCCGGCCGATGCCGCTGCTCGGGGTATTTCCGACAGAGACCCGGTCATGGTTTACAATAATCGCGGCCGCCTGCGCACCACCGCCAGAGTCACCGACCGGATCATGGAAGGGGTTGCCAGCCTGGATACCGGCGCCTGGTTTTACCTGGATGCGGATGGTGTGGATGACGGCGGCTGTGTGAATGTTCTCACCAAAGATGAGATGTCTCCCGGTGGCGCCTTTCCCTGCAATACCTGCCTGGTCCAGATCGAACGCATCTGAGCTTCCGACTTATTCCTTGTCGGGTATTGCCTTGAGCACAAAACGACCGGATTTTTTAAGGGCCGTCACGCCTGGGTTATTTTCTCATACGGCATTTAATTGGTGTCACAAGGACCGCTTTGACATCGTCGTTTACATTCATCATCACTTTGTTCTGCCAGTCCCCATTATCGCTCCAGACCACATAGTACTTTCCGTTTTGATAATGGGCCTTAAGATCTATAATTTCTGAGGCCTCCAGTTCACCGCCGGCCAGGTTAAACGGTTGCGGCCAGTCGAAGGTATGATCAATCCAGTAAAGCAGATAGAACATTTTTTTTCCGGTGTCATTATCGAGTCGAATTGAAAAATTGGCAAAAGCGATGGCAGGCATCAAAATGATTGCTGTAA
>JASFPY010000081.1:0-7690 GCA_050115755.1 Desulfobacteraceae bacterium
GCGTTCCGTCGGCAATCTTTTGACCGTGGTGCAATACCATAATGCGATCACAAACGCTCATGATGGCTTTCATGACATGCTCGATCATGATAATGGTAATCCCCCTATCCCGAATCCTGGCGACCAATTCCATCGCCTGGGCGACCTCAGCGGGATTCAGCCCCGCCATTATTTCATCAAGCAATAACAGTTCAGGCTGGGTGGCTAACGCGCCGGCGACTTCAAGCCGTTTCTGGTTCGCCAGCGTTAAGTCTTTTGCCGGGGCTGCTTTCAGTGCCGACAGTCCGACGAACTCCAGCAAAGCGGTGGCCTGTCTTTCGGCATCCGCGGATGAGATATGATCTGCAGCCCCGAATAAAGCACCCAGCGCGACATTATCAAGAACCGACATATTGGCGAAAATTTTCACCGTTTGAAAGGTACGGGCGACTCCCAGCCTGCAGATCTGATGCGGTTTCAGGCCTGTTATGTTTTTGCCTTTAAACTTTATGGCGCCGGTTCTGGGCGTCAGTGCAGCCGATATCAAATTGAACAGGGTTGTTTTCCCTGCCCCATTGGGGCCGATCAGGCCAAATACCTCACCCGGGTCAACATGGAAGTCGACCTCGAATACGGCAGCCAATCCACCAAAATACTTTGTGACCCCTTCGCCCTCAAGTAACCGCATCGGTTTCTCCCGAAGTTCGTTTCCACAACTTTTTTATCAATCCAACAAGACCGTCAGGCATGTATAAAATAGCGACCACCATGATAACGCCAAAGATGAGCATATAGTGATAGGGAAATCGGGTGATTAAAAATTCTTCCACATAGGCAAAAAACGCTGCGCCGATTACGGGGCCGTAGAGATATCTGATGCCGCCAAAGATGGCCATCAAAACCGGCATAAAAGAAATCAGCGGATTAAAGGCAATCTTCGGGTCTATGTACGTCCATCTCGTCGCCATTATTGCCCCGGCTGCACCCATGAATAGTGCACTGATGGCAAAGATAATGGTTTTTAAAGCGTTGACGTTTATGCCGCGGTGTGCCGCTGCTTCCTCAAATTCTCCGATACTCTGTAAGGCGATCCCAAATTTTGAATTTCTGATCAGGTAAGTCGTCAGCATTAATAGCGAAAAGATAATAAGCAAAATATAATAGACCGTCGAATTGGCCACCGTGGGAACCACCCGGCCGGTCGTGCCCGATATATTAACTTCCCACCACAGAATAAAATGCAAAAGAAGCTCAACCAACCCGAAAGTGAACATCACAAAATATATACCCCTTAGCCGCAACGTCAGCGCCCCCACGAGCAAGGCAAGACAAAAACCGGCCAGACCACCAATAGCGATGACGACAGGTAGCGGCAGCACCAACGCTAGTAACGCGGAGGTATAGACGCCGATCCCGAAGAACGCCGCCGGAGCCAGTGAAATGTAACCGGTAGGACCGGAGAACATGGTCCAGCTTACGGTAATGATGATATACATCAAAATGCTGGTCAAAAGCACCACCGCATACTCCGGGGTATAGAGGGGTAAGGTCGCCAGCAGGATTAAGATGAACAAAAGAAACCCCAGTTCAAATTGTTTTTTTGAGACTGCCTTTATAATATCCATTTCTCTATTTCCCCAGAATACCGGTTGGCTTCGCCAGCAGCAGCAACATAAAGATGACATAATAGGCAACCAGGGATAAGCCCGGCTCAAAATGGGTGACGATGCTGCCAACCAGACCCAGTAAAAGACCCCCGATAAAACTGCCGGGGATACTTCCCAAGCCACCCAGGACGATCACGATGAAGGCGATCACGGTATATTCGAGCCCCATGGTGGGTTGTATATTGTAAGACATGCTGATGAGTGTTCCGCCGAAGCCGGCCATCAATGCACCGAAACCAAAACATAAAGCCAGCACCTGCTTGATGTTTACCCCCATGAGCCCGGCGGCTGCCGGATCCTGGGCGGCTGCCCTGATCCCTTTTCCCAGGCGCGTGCGGGCCAAAAAAAGGTAAAAGACCGAACCGATAACCAGCGCAAATACAAGGGTGAGCAAGCGGTTGGCAGCAAATACGGTTCCCGCGAAATTGACCGGAAAAGCCAGATAAGAGTAACCTTTGATGTCGGCACCCCATATTAAGATGGCAACATTTTGAATGATGAACAGAAGACCAAAGCAGGCCAGCATGGAGCTGCCTTCAAAGGCGGCCGGTGTGACGGATGCGGTTCTGAGGCGCGTAAAGATAGTTCGGTAAAGAATATAACCGATGATGAATACAATCGGGCCGCAAATGGCCAGCGAAACCAGCGGGTTGATTCCGACAATGGTGTACAGTGACCAGGTGATGAAAGCCCCGATCATGATAAACTCACCGTGGGCGATATTCAGCACCCGGGCAACGCCATACTGCAGGCTGAGCCCCATGGCAATCAGGGCATAGATGCCGCCCATCAACAAACCGGCGATCACGACATCCAAAATGGTTACAATCATTTTGCAGGCATCCCCGTTTTGCAGTTGTAAGCTTTCCGAAACCTTCACCAATGGCGTCAGGCTGCCTGAGAGGTTTAACGCCGGAGTCAAGAAGAGAATAACCTCTCCAGAGCCTCCCGGGTTACACCTTCAGTGGCAGCCTGTTTGCCATTTTTATGCACGCAAGCCGATTCACTGCTTTTTGGGCCAATTCGGCTTGGGGTATAAAGGTGGTGCCGTGCGCTTCTTGCCGGGGTCGATGACTTCAAAAACGCCTTTTTGCCACTGGCCGATCTCCCCGGGATGATTGACAAAGTATCGATTTTTATCGTACCAGAACGGCCCCAGGGCCGTATCAAATTTTTCTGTCGCCATGATGTCCCGAATCTTTTTCTGGTCAAGGGTTCCGGCTTTCTCGATCGCCTGCTGGAAATGCTGCAGCGATGACCAATAATACAGCCCCCCCCAGTAGTCGGGTTCCATGCCGAAACGTTTCACGAATTTGTCAACGAATTCCTTGGCTCCGGGAGATGTCTTCGCATTCCAGGCGCCGCCACCCATTACGCCCTCGACCACATTGGTGCCAAACGTATCTCGATAGAGGTTGGGAGAAAAGGGTGTGACCGTAATGAACAACGCATTGAAGTTAATGCCGAGCTCAAGCGCCTGGCCGGTCAGAAGCATGCCACCGGGAGGATAGGAAGCCGCGCACAGGGCGTCGACATTGGCAGCCTTGGCCTCCTTCAACAAAGGCGATAAATCCTTGATTCCGTCCGGATAGCTCTTGGACATCTTCACTTTAATCTTGTTGTTTTTGAAAAACGGAACCATGGCCTCACCATACTCGATGCCGTGGAGGTCTCCGCGGTAAATCACCGCCGCCGATTTCACACCGACTTCCTTGAAAATGTCGGCCAGCGCTGGCGCCTGGGTCTCGGAAAAGTTCAAAACCTGAAAAAAGTAAGGCAATTTGAGTTCCTTGAGCTTCAACGCACCGCCGGGACCGCCGATCAGTATGTACCCGTATTTGTTGGCAACCGGAGCAGCCGCGAAAAGCCAAGCGGTGCCCCAGGGAGGAAAGACAAAATCAACTTTATCCTCTAAAATGAGTCTTTCCAGCAGATTGGTCATGGTGCCGATGTCGCTTTTATCATCATATCGCTTAAGCTCCACGGGCAATTTTTTGCCATACTCCTTCACATATATGCCGCCGTTTTTATTGACCTCCTCAGCCCACATGACGTAAATTCGACCGCCTGCGATGGCAACCCCGCCTGCGAGGGGACCCGAAAGAGAGATTGCCTGGCCGATGACGATTTTGTCTTTGGCGGTTGAATTTGTGGCACCGACAACGCCAATCAAAACCACAACGACCACAGACACCAACAATGATAGCAATAATTTGGTTTTCATTTTATGCCTCCTTTCTGAAGCGCTTATATTTACGGATGCCCAACGCATTATCTACTTCTTCGGCCACGCCGGCTTTAGTATAGGTGGTGCCGTACGCTTCTCGCCGGGATCGATCACCTCAAATACTCCCTTCTGCCACTGGCCCCATTCGCCGGGGTGGTTTACTGAGATCTGCCGCTCGTCGTACCAGAACGGGCCCAATGCCGTATCGAATTTCTCTGTGGCCATGATATCCCTAATTTTTTTCTGGTTCAGCGTGCCGGCTTTCTCTACCGCCTGTTTAAAGTGCTGCATTGCAGAGTAAAAGTAGATCGAGCCCCAGTAATTCCCCATTTCTTCGCCTGTAACCGCTCTGTAATGCGCTGCAAATTGTTTGGCCCCCGGGGAACTTTTCGGGTTCCAGGCACCGCCGCCGATGATCCCCTCAACTGCGTCCGCACCCCATGCATTTCGATAAAAGGTGAATGCCGGGCCGACACTGAGTGCAAAGACCTTGAAATTTATCCCCAGCTCCATCGACTGGCCGGTAAGAAGCATGCACTCATCCGGATAGCTAAACCCCACCAGGGCATCAACATTAAGCGACTTGGCCTGCTTGAGCAGAGACGACAGATCCTTTACTCCCATTGGATAGCTCTTTTTCATGGCAACGTCGATTTTCTGCCTGGCAAATTCTGGAGCGGCTGCACCTGAATACTCGACACCGTGGAGGTCTTCATGGAAAATCATCGCCACCCGTTTCACCCCGAGCTCCTTAAATATGCTGGCCAGAACCGGCACCTGAGCTTCGGAAAAATTCAAACTCTGAAAGAAGTACGGCAGTTTAAGGTCTTTGAGCTTCTCTGCACCACCGGCCCCCCCAATCAGTATATAACCGTATTTGTTGGCAATCGGGGCGGCTGCAAAGAGATTGGCCGTACCCCAGGGAGGCAGGATGAAATCAACTTTATCTTCCAGAATCAATTTTTCCAACAGTCTGGTCATCGTGCCGATATCGGATTTATCATCATAGATAAGAAGCTCTACAGGCAATTTTTTGCCGAGCTCTTTTACATAGATACCCCCTCCGGCATTGACATCTTTGACCCATAAATCATAATAGGGTGTGCTGACAACGGCATTGCTGGGGCCCAGTGGGCCGGAAAGCGAGACCGCCTGGCCGATGACGATTTTGTCTTTCGAATATGCAAGCAGGGGAACGACCATCAGCCCAGCAAATAGCATGACACCTACCGCAAATTTTAAATATGTTGCCGGTCTGTTCATTTTTACCCTCCTTTTCTGATTTATTCATTTAAAAAGACAACGCCCGGCTACAATCGCAGCGAGACATTTTTCCCCTCCCCAGGCAGTGATCCGATTGCTAGATTCGCAAAACCGGTTTGATAATACGCCCGTTTAGCATATCCTCTACTGCCTGGTTGATTTCTTCGAAGGGATAGAAAGTGATCAAGCGGTCAAAGGGAAAGCGTCCCTGGCTGTAAAGATCAAGAAGTCTGGGAATGAAGAGATCTGAAATGGAATCGCCGGCGAGGACCCCCCGAACCGTGCGGCCGTTCATAATCAGGTCCATATCCAGGCCGACCTCTGTTCCGGGCGGCACAACCCCCAAAAGTCCGCAAACCCCGAGCCGCGGCAGGGCGTCGACCGCCTGGCGTAGCACTGCAGGATTACCAACGCACTCGAGTGTAAACTGCGGACCTCCGCCGGTAATGTCCCGCAGGGCCTCAACCGGATCTGCCTCGCTCGCATTGACAACATGCGTGGCACCGAACTCCTTGGCCTTTTCAAGCCGGTCTGGAATGATATCGACTGCAATAATGGTGGTGCAACCACATACCACCGCGGCCAGCAGAGCGCTCATCCCCACCGGGCCGACACCGAATATGGCGATGGAAGCTCCGGGGTCGGGGCGAAGGGTATTCATGACCGCGCCCGCACCGGTTCGGATGCCGCACCCCAGTGGGCCGAGGATTTCGACGGGAACATCTTTTCTAACCTTGACAATATTTCTTTCATTGGCCAGCGCGTAATTGGCGAGCGAAGACTGGCAAAAAAAGGATCCGTAAATGACCTGATCCCCTTTGCGCAAGGTTGTCGTGCCGTCCGGGCGGGCGCCGTTGAAATTATGGAGAAACAGATGGTCGCAATAGGCCTCGTTACCCGACTTGCAGGCCGGGCAGGTCCCGCAGAAGTCCCAGCTCAATGCCACGTGATCACCCGGTTCGACTTTGGTCACCCGGGCGCCAACTGTTTCAACCACACCGGCGCCTTCGTGTCCGAAGACAGCCGGGAACGCGCGCTCGGGCGGGATCGGCAAATACTGCTCCCGACCGGCGATGTCCGTGTGGCAAATGCCGCTGCCGACGATGCGAACCAGCACTTCGTCGTCGTTTGGGTCACTGAGTTCGAGTTTTTCAATATCGAACTTTCCCGATTTTTCAAATACAACTGCAGCCTTGATTTCCATTTTTGCACCTCCTTGGTTGGCAGTGTTTTCCTTGGCCCTTGACGCCTCCGACATCATCGACCGCATTTTCTAATTCAAAAGGAAAATATCCGCCCTCAAAAGCGAGAACCATTGTATCTGTGAGAGGTAATTTAGCGCCGAAAACCATTTGGTCGGCATGTGGGATGGTGGTACGGAAGAAAGGGTCAGGAGAAAAATTTAAGGGATGATCCGTAGCGGATAAATACGAATCGGCCTTGAATTCGTCAAAAATATCTTTAATCTCAAATTCGGTCTCCCCGATAAAATTCTGAAAGATTTCAAGAGGTAATTCCGCTTTATTTACAGTTTGACCCGTCGGATTAACCTGTAAAATATTCCCGGAATAACCACCTGGGTACACGTTGCACCTCCTTGTACCGGGTTAGTTGATTAAAAGCCGAAACAGGGGTATGCGGATAAACGCGACTGCTGTGTATGCGAATTGGGAAATTTAATTCTTATTCAAACCGTTCCTTAAGATTCGTTTGACCTTGCCCAAAAGCTCGAGTTTTTCATCATGGGATAAATTTTTCAGCATCAACTCCAGCCGGGCATCTTTATCGGCTTCAATATTTTTTAAAGTCCTTTTGGCCTTGGGGGTCATTTCGAGTATCGTCACCCGCTCATCGGCAGGATCGGGTTTTTTGATAATAAATCCGTCTTTTTCAAGTCGCTTGGCCAGGCCGGTAATGTTGGCACCCGGAACGAGCATAATCCGGCTGACATCACTCATCTTACTCTGATTGTTTTTAGAGGCCTCAATGACCCTCAGGATGTTATACTGCGGGAAGGAGAGCCCGTAATTTCTGAAAACAGCGGAATGGTTTCTTTTGAAAATTTCTGCAGCCCGCACAATTGCCATTAAAACCTTCTCGTCGGTGCTCAGATCACTGGTGTAAGTTCTTTTAGCCATATTTTTTATCCTGCTGAATGATTTTTCTTTAATATATGAGGCCTGAATTAAAATCAATACCTTTTATATCAATAAATTAACTAAATTCTCAACAGATACCCTGTAGTCATTCATGATTATTTATCCAACGCTTGGATCGAAAAAACGCCTCGACCCCTCGGTTATCGAATGCATGGATGTGCTAAAGCGCATCAGCGCTGCGATGGTTTCAACCGATGCCCTCTCAATATTGATAAATTGAGCAATATATTCAAATCGTTATTAAAAGGTATTGACAGTTAGTCTTAGTTAAAATATTGATAATCAAAAAATTGATTTTTTATTCATTTTATGGACGCAAATCCACAGGAGTTGGGTTAAATGAAACATAAGCTTGTGTTGCGGGAATTGAGCCGGTATCAGATCGGAACCTTTGC
>JASFPY010000082.1:0-7689 GCA_050115755.1 Desulfobacteraceae bacterium
CGCTTCGGCCAGATGTTCCTGAAGGCGCATACCGGAGATCTTTTCATCCTCGATGATGGCAAGGCGCACCGATGGTTTAGTCATCGATCATCTCCTCTTTGGTCGGCAGCATGATGGTAAAGATACTTCCTTTGCCGGGCGAACTATTCACGGTGATGATGCCCCCATGTTTCTTGATGATACCGTAACTGACCGAAAGTCCCAGCCCCGTGCCCGTTCCGACTTCTTTGGTTGTGAAAAAAGGATCAAAAATACGCGGAAGATGTTCTTCAGGGATGCCGCTACCGGTATCACGAACCATAATAACAATTTTTCGATCGTTTCCCCGCTTCGTCCTTACCAAAAGCTCACCACCGGACGGCATGGCGTGGACCGCATTGGTCAATAAATTAATGAAAACCTGCTGCAGGGCTTGCCGGTTGCCCTTGACGACCGGCAGGTCGGTTGCAAAATCCACCCTCAATTTGATGTTGTTCACCGTAATCTGGTTTTCCGAGATCTGGATCGTTTCCTGAAGGACCTTGACGATGTCCAGATCCTCCATATGCGTCCGATCGGATCGTGAAAAGTCGAGCAGGTTTTTTACGATTTCGCTGGCCCGCATGGCCTGGCTAAGGATATCGTTCAACATCGCCAGGCGGCGTTCATCAGTTATCTTTCGACCGCCCATCAGGCTGTCAATGGTCAGAATAATATTGTTGATCGGGTTGTTCAGTTCATGGGCCACACCCGACACCAATGTACCCAGAGAGGCAATTTTGCGCGAATGAATGATTTGTTCCTGCCGGGCCTCGAGCTCTTCGGCCATACGGTTGAAAGCGACGATTAAACGATCCACTTCACTTTCGATTCGGCCCGGGTGATGAATGGGGCCGAAATCGCCGCGGCCGATTTTCGTTGTTGCCTCTTCAAGTCGAGTCAATGGTTCGACAACCTTACGATTCATCAGGAAGGCTCCCAGTGTAAAAACAACCAGGATCAGGCCCATTGAGATGACCGGCCAGCGTAATGCCCGTCGGGCGGCGATGGCGACCTTCTGTTTTCCCTCGGTCAGCAGCTGGTAGGACAGATCGACCATGCGTTTGCCGACCGTCCTTATTTTTTCCTGAAGCGCTTCGTCCGGGGCCTGGTGCATGGATATTTTTCCCAGGATGGAAAGTTCACGATAATAGTCTTGCAAGGCCGATGCCAGATTCTCTCTGCCATACGAACGCCTGGCAGTGCCGGCATTAGCCCCCACCTGCACGAGCATTTTCCGGGCGTGGTTGAACTGCTTGAGCGTCTCATCGAAGTCCACCCGCTCATGATAAAGGAGGAAATTTTTTTCATAGCGTCTTATTTCGAGTACCGTATTGTATAGGTCCTCGCAGTTTTCCAGTTCTAGGGTGGCCGCCTTGATGCCGTGAATCTCAAAATAGATGATCGAAAAATTGGGCAGCCAGATAAAAAAGCCGACCAGTGCCAGCACCCAAAATTTTCCCTTTAATCTCAGATTGGACCACAACGACTTCATAGGCGATGCAATTTTCCTCTTTGGCCTTAGTGAGGATTTCCTCTGTGAAAATGGCAATTTAGTTTTTACATGGAAGAGTATGTCAGGAGAGTGTTTGTGTGTCAATACCCGCGTCAACACAGTATATTGTATATCTAAGATTACTCAGGCAGTCGCATGAAATACCCTATTTTTATCCTTAAAACATTCCTGCAATAGGCTCAGTTAGTGCACCATCAAAAAGGCGTAGCGATCCATCTTCTGATCGTAATCGGTTCGCACGTTGATGGGAAACCCAAATTGTCTTACGGTGGAATAAACGTCCATGGCCATGGCTTCCGGGGCCGGGCGGGACATGCGCGGCTCCTTGCAGGTCTGCCGGTCGCCGGTGCATTCCTTGCAAAAGGTGCACGAGTCCATGAACAGCATAAAAGCCCGTTCATAGCCTGCCAGAAAGACTTCCCGCTCAAGTTTAACAAGTTCGGCATTGATTCTGCGTGACCAGGCATGGCGATCTTCGGGCTTGTCCATAATAGCTTCAAAGTGCAGGATAGCGGCATCGCTGTATTCGTTGAAAAACTGCTCGCATTCAGCCACAGAGGGGGTATTGGGCGGACAGGCACCCCCCACGCCATACTCGTTGCAGCCGAATTTGCATTTCATGCGCACCCATTGCGATACGATGATTTTTTTGGGATCAATCCATTTGTAGTCGGTGTAGCCTTTTTCCTTGAATATCGCATCCAGTGTTTGCCTTTTTTCCGGGGTAAGGCCCATATTTTTTCGTCTCCTTAAACTTACAATGAAATAATCTCGGAAAATAAGTCCTTTAAAATTAACAGCTAGAGGGTTCAAATTCAAGGACAATGTCCGCTCGATGAACGCAAAAGTTCTGTATCTGCCGGCCGATGTATTTTTTCTTGACAAATTTCAGCGGACCGCCTATAAAATGATTGAGTGGCTACTTTATAGCTATATTATAGCTAATATGTGGTTGGAAACTTACCGTTCGCGACCGCTGGGCCGGGCGGATGGTCCGAAATATCTTAAACCTAAGAATCTATAAAAGATAAACGGGAGAATTGGAAAAATGAAAACAAATCCGGATTTTGCTTCGCCATGCGGCCTTTATTGCGGGGTTTGTGCGATCTATATTGCCCACCGCGATAACAATCAAAAATTAAAGCAGGGGCTGGTGAATCTGTACAAGGGAAACGTGCCGGGCAAGGGCTTGCTTCCCAATAGTGAAAATCTGACCCTAGAAGACATTAAATGCGATGGATGCCTGTCTGATGAAACGTTTATGCATTGCCAGCAATGTGAAATCAGGTCCTGCACCAAAGAAAAGGGTTTGACGGGATGCCACCAGTGCGATGAATTTCCCTGTCAGCATATTGAAAACTTTCCGATGGCGGTTGGAAAAAAGGTTATTTTACGGACTGTTCCCTATCGGCGAGAGGTCGGTACTGAAAAATGGATGCAGGATGAAGAAGCCCGCTATGTCTGTCCTGAATGCGGCAATAAAGTTTTCCGGGGCGCCATGAAATGCAATAAGTGTAAGGCGGAGCTGGATCTGGATTAGAAGTGGTATCAAAACCCCTCTGATCATAGGTTTTGAAACGACCTTTAGCTTTTTATATCTGAATTATACCTATCGAGCCGGTTTTGAGCTGCAAAAAGCGGTATCGACCTTTTTCATATTAATATATATTTATAAATTTCAATTACATACCTTGTTACGCCCTAAAACCGCCCGCCATCGTGTCCGCTTCGTTTTTTTCTTGACAAATTTTTGGGAACCTTCTAAAGATACTTTATAGCTATATTGTGACTAACTTATAGCTTATTTTATATCATTAGCGGGCAGATACGAACATTAAATTACTTAGGACGCGGGACGCTAAAACCCGACATCATCTGCCAGTTCAAGGATAATATGGCCGCAGCGAAAACAGAAACGGGTTTGAAAGAGATCAGAAAACTGCCGCATAAGCCCGGCAAATTCACCAAGGCCAAGTTCGGGCTCTTTGGGGTTGAGATGATCGAAAAGGAAGTCAGGCCCAAAGGAAACAGCGGTCGGGTCTACCTGCCTGCCAACTGGGTGGGCAAACGCGTCAAAATCGTTCGCGTCGATTGATATAGAGCGGCAAAGCGACAAGATCGATCCGGATGTTACGGATTCAGAATTCAATGAATATTAAAGGGGAAAAAAATGAGGTATGCAGAAACAGGGTTTAATTTGGAAGTCGATCTAACCCGAGGAAATATCGAGAAGGTGCAAACGGACCCAAAAGACACCGAACTTTATCTGGGGGGGCTGGGTACCAACGCTAAGTTATTGTGGGACAGGGTTCCCCCTGAGTTTGAGCCCTTTTCCCCCGAGAATCTGCTGATATTTAGCGCCGGGCTTTTGTGCGGCACGCCGGCTACCGGTTGTAATCGAACGATTGTTTCCACCATTTCTCCCCAGACCCGTTTAATGGCGTTTTCCATGATGGGCGGATTTTGGGCACCGGAATTGAAGTATGCCGGTTACGACAAAGTGATTTTGCGCGGCAAGTCCCCCGATCTGGTTTATCTGTGGATAAACAACGGCACGGTCGAAATACGGGATGCCGCCCATCTGCGGGGCAAAGGCGCTACTGAAACGTCAGAACTCATCCGGCAGGAATTGCAAGAGCCCAAAGCCCAGGTGGCTTCCATCGGCCTGGCCGGTGAAAACAGGGTTTATTTTGCTTCCATCGAGCAGGGCCGCTCCAGCGCAAGCCGGGGC
Source organism: Desulfobacteraceae bacterium (assembly GCA_050115755.1). Lineage (GTDB taxonomy): Bacteria > Desulfobacterota > Desulfobacteria > Desulfobacterales > JAHEIW01 > JAHEIW01. The sequence goes on from JASFPY010000082.1 coordinate 4,266, forward strand.
GGAATCGGCGCTGTCATGGGAGACAAAGGTGTTAAGGCGATTGCCGTTCGCGGAACAGGGGACATCAATGTTGCCCGGCCGGATGAATTCTTTGAGCTATGTAACGAAGTGCTGGAATATATAAAATGGCGAAATGATAATCCAATCCCGGGGGTCATGCCCATCTTGGCCGGGCTCGGCTCCCCCCAGGAGATGCAGGTCCACGATGAGAAGTGGCACACCGAAAATTTTATGTGGGGAAATTCCCGCACCCGCCGAAAAGGGTTCTGGAACGAAGAAGTCGAAAAGCAGTGGACCGACACGATGACAGGGGCGCGGACGCGGCTGATAAGCTGCTATAACTGTCCGATGAAATGCGGGGCAACCATTTCCATGCCGGGGCTTCCAACCTACATGATGAAATGCTTTTCGAAACTGACCTATACGATGGCGGCTATGTCAGACCTGGATTTTGGTTTGAGGATCGCTCAGCGTGCCACAGAGTACGGCGTGGACGGATTTTCTACCCCGCAGGTTATGGCCTTTGCCCTTGAGCTTTACGAAAACGGCATTTTAACTGACGATGACCTGCCGGGAATGCCATCGGATAACCAAGAAAGATTTTACTGGTTGCTTGACAGGATTGTACGGCGGGAAGGAATCGGAGATATTCTGGCCAATGGCACCTATTGGGCCGCCAAAGAGATTGGAAACGGCGCAGAAGAATATGCGCATAACAATATTAAAAAACACGAGCAGCTGCCGCTCAAACTGTCGATGCTGAATCCCATCTATTTTCTCATGTATGCGACCGGTGAGAAGATTAACATTACCCAGATTGAAGGGCAGTTCCCTCAGGCACCCTTTCCGACCAGAGAGGAGAAAGAGGCGTTTGTAAAGGATTGGTTCCAGGTTCCGGATGAAAAGTTCAAGCAATATTTCCTGGACTGGGAACTGCGCGGCGAAAACTCAATGCCTTATTACCCGACGGTTGAAATGTGCTGTGATATCGTCGACTGGCAGGAGAAGATGCACTACATTGATGATGCTCTCGGCATGTGTGCCGGGTTGTCGTCATTTCCCCTGAAACCGCCCTATCATATACACAATTACCCGAAATTCATCTCAGCCGGTGCCGGGATCGATATGGATGAAGCCAAGTTATCAAAAGCAGCCAAAAGATACCGAACTTTAGTCAGGGCCATTAATATTAGAAGAGGCATGCGCAGAAAAGATGAAAAGCCGCCAAAGAACCATTGGAAGAAAAGATTTCCCGAGCTTGAAAAGGAGCTGCTGGATACGTACTACAAATTCAAAGGATGGAATAACGATGGTATTCCCACCAAAGCGTCCTTGCATGACCTGGATTTGGATTATGTCAGCGAAGAATTTGTGCAGCGGGGGATCTTGAAGGATGGCGAAGAAGCGCCTTCCAAAGAGGTGTCGGCCAAAAAGGAATAGAATCCTAATTGAGCGAAAAACGCTCAATTAGGAGTTAATGGTTATTCGTTATTCGAAAATGATTGAGGCATAAGTAAAGCGAAGGAGAAGATAACAGTGACGGGTGAGAAAGAAAAGAAAATAGTTAAAACCATAAAAATCGATGTTGACAAATGCAATGGCTGCCGGGCATGTGAGGTCATCTGCTCCTCTTTTCACGCGGCACCAAAATACAGCAGCAATAATCCGGCCAGGGCCCGTATTCGGATAATTCGCGAACCCCTTACAGACATATATTTTCCGGTATATGCGGGTGAATATACGTCGGCCGAATGTGCCGGCAGGGATAAATACACGATTGACGGCAAGGAATACGACGAGTGTGCCTTCTGCAGGGCCTCCTGCCCGTCAAGAGCCGAGTTCAAAGAACCCGATTCCGGCCTCCCGTTAAAATGCGATATGTGTGAAGGCGAAGACGAGCCCCTGTGCGTGAAGGTATGCCTGGCGGATGCGCTGACTTTAGAGGAAAGGGAAGAAGAAGTCGAAGAAGAGGAAGAGCAGGAAGAGCTGGAGATCGGACTGGAATCGTTGGCAAAAAAACATGGCGTGCAGAAAGTCCTGGATGCGCTTGCGCGAATGTCAAAATCAAAAAATCCTGATTGAGCAAACAACGCCCCATTGTGTTAACACAATGGGGACAAGCGAAGAGGATAAAAAAGACTGTGGAAATCGTAGCCGATTATAAAGAGATCGTAGATGTCATAAAAGAGTCCGGCGGAGAGGCCTTTAAATTTTGCTATCAATGCGGATTGTGCGACACGGTTTGTCCCTGGAACAGGGTGAGAACCTTCAGTATGCGCAAGATCATCCGGGAGGCCACCTTTGGTATGACCGAGGTGGAAGGCGAAGATATTTGGCGTTGTACCTCGTGCGGAAATTGCCCGCGGCAGTGCCCCCGGGGCGTCAAAATAATAGAATCCGGGGTATCCTTACGCCGGATTGCCACCGAATACGGCGTTTTTCCCACCTCTGCCCGTCCGATTCGCACCATCAGCGGAAGCCTTGCGGGCGAAGGCAATCCCTTGAATGAGAAACGAGAAGACAGGGCAAAATGGACAGAAGGTCTGTCTGTTAAACCGTTCAGCGAAGAGATGGAAATTTTATACTTTCCCGGCTGCTACCTCAGCTATGACCCGAGAATGAAAAAAGTCGCTGCTGCTACAGCCAGTATCCTCAAGAAGGCCGGGGTGAATTTTGGGATATTGGGTACCAAGGAAAACTGCTGCGGGGAGAGCATTCGCAAGACCGGCGATGAAGAATTATTCAGACGCCTGGCGAAAGAAAACATCAAAACCTTTATCGATAATGGCGTAAAAAAGGTGCTGGTTTCCTCTCCGCATTGCTACCATACCTTCAAAAATGAATACCCTGAATTTATGGTGAACTTTGAGGTGGTTCACATCACCCAATTTATAACTGAACTTATCGATGATGGCAGACTCGAGCTTACCAAGGAATATGGAAAGAAAGTGACGTATCATGACCCCTGTTACCTGGGGCGGCACAACGGCATTTATGACGAGCCCCGGGAGGCTTTAAAAAAGATATCCGGCTTGGAGCTGAATGAAATGCCGGAGTCGCGGGAAAATAGCCTGTGCTGCGGCGGCGGCGGCGGCCGGATCTGGATGGAAACGCCCAGGGGTGAAAGATTTTCCGACCTCAGGTTGGAACAGGCCGTGGACATTGGGGCCGATGAGTTGGTTACTTCCTGCCCCTATTGCATCACGCATTTTGAGGAAAGTAAGCTAGCGCTTGAAAATAATGAAAACTTTGAAATTAAAGATCTGACGGAGATAATCGCAGAAGTAATTTAGCAGTGGTTTCAAAACCCCATCTCGCGTCCGATAGCTGCGTTGCAGCCCTCTTTAAAATGCTCACATACAAATTAGCTAATAGTTCATAGCTGATAGTCTAAAGGATTGAAATCCTCTTTTCTATGAGCTAT
>JASFPY010000083.1:0-7672 GCA_050115755.1 Desulfobacteraceae bacterium
CATTCTGGCCATGGTAGGCGGCAAAGATTTTAATGCCAGTCGTTTTAACCGGGTCACCATGGCGCTCAGACAGCCCGGATCGGCATTCAAACCGTTTGTTTATGCCTATGCAATCGAGCAGGGTTTCTCTCAGAATAAAAAAATTCTGGATGCTCCGGTGGTCTATCGAGGTGCGCAGAACGGCAATGAATGGAAACCTCAAAATTTTTCTCCCGGATATAAAGGCGAGATGACATTGCGCCACGCACTGACGATCTCGCAGAATATCCCGGCGGTCCGATTGCTGCAAACCTTGGGCCCTTTCTCGGTGGCCCAGTTCGCCCATCAACTCGGCATCAAATCACACCTGGCCGCTAATTTATCACTGGGCCTGGGCGCGTCGGAGACCACGCTCATGGATCTCACATCTGCATATTCGGTATTTCCGAATAAAGGCGAAAAGATTAAACCGTTTGGCGTTATGGAGATTGTCGATCGACAGGGGCGCGTGATCTGGAGAGCCAAATTCCAGAAAAGGCTCGTGATGTCGCGTGCCGGTGCTGCAATTGTGACCAATATGCTCGAAGGCGTAATAAAGGAAGGTACCGGCAGACGCGCTCGCATCCTGGGCAGGGCGGTCGCAGGAAAAACCGGAACCACAAATGACTGCAAAGACGCTTTGTTCATCGGCTTCTCGCCTCGTGTGATTGCCGGTGTCTGGGTGGGCCGGGATAACGGCGGTAGCCTGGGTACAAAGGAAACCGGAGCCAGAGCCGCGTTGCCCATATGGATTGACTTTATGAAAGCGGCTCTTCAAAATGAGCCGCACCAATACTTTGATATCCCCGATGATGTCATCCAGATCCGCATGGACCCGATTACCGGCTTAGCGCAGCCGGAAGATTCAAAGCAATCCGTTGTCGCCCTGTTTAAGAAAGGCACCGAGCCCGTAAAGCGTTGATGCCGAGCGGTCAATTTAGGTTTAATTATATGATAGAGAGGCAGCACAATGATTCGAAAAGCAACCATTGAGGATGTAAAATCGATCCACGGACTTTTGCAGGAATATGGTAAAAAAGAGGAGCTTCTGGCACGTCCGTTGAGTGAATTATATGATCATGTCCGGGATTTTTCTGTGTATGTCGACGAGAGCAGTAATCAGTTGATCGGCTGCTGTGCCTTGCAGTTTTGCTGGGAAGACCTTGCCGAAATCCGATCGCTGGCTGTTCTTCCTGAACATCTGGGTAAAAATATCGGAAGAAAGCTTGTGGAAACGGCCTTACAGGAGGCCAAAACGTTTAATGTTAAAAAAGTATTCACCCTCACCTATAAACCGGATTTTTTCATAAAATTCGGATTCATTCAAATCGAGCGCTCCGATCTCCCTCTAAAAATCTGGGCGGACTGCATCATCTGTGTTAAATTCCCGGACTGCGATGAAATCGCCATGATGAAAGCGCTCTAATACTGAATCGCAAAGCGCCAAGCGCATAGCGTTGTTCTTTTTTCTGTCAAAATGTTCTACCCTATGCCCCATGCGCCATGCGCTATGCTTTATGCTTTGTGTTGTGCGGGCTCGGTCGAGTATTTAGCAGTGGATCAAATAATAAAGATGGATTACGTGTAGATAACATTGAGCGGAATCGGAGGATATTTTGATACCCCCGGTTTCGGAAGGATTTGCTGTTCGCCGACCGTCAGCCAGTTCAGGTCAGGTTTGATTTCTCTCAGTTTGCCGTCTTCAGGTTCCCTGGCATGGTATGTTCGGGCATAGCTTGCCTGGAAAATGCAAACGCCACATCTTTTCTCCCTCGCCACAACATAATTCTTTTTAAAAACCCGGGGAGATATACCATGGGCTTCGGCAATTTCATCCAGTTCCTTGAATGAGCGTTTTATCAATACCGATTTGGATTCACCCCTTTCAGAGATGCGAGTCAATGCCCTCGATTCACTGCTGGCTACATATACAGTGGAGATTCCTGGAACCCGTTTAAGGTACTGGGCGGCAACGATGGCGGCCGTTCGTCTTCCACCCACCATCACCGGAAGTCCATAATATTCAAAAAATTTCTTCTGAACATCTTCAGCGTATTTATCGCCCTTTTCGAAAATATCTTTGGATATGTACCTGAGGCTCCGGGCCATATCTTCTGCTGCTTCTGTTATCGGCCAATCAATCCGTACATGAAAATGGGTAAGCCCGTATCGGTTCTTTGCCATTCTGTCTGAATCTGCCTGTATCAGCAGGGCATAATCTACCGGCAGCAAAATTTTTAAAAAATTTTTAAAATAAATGGATTCCAGAGATTTCCAGTTGCGGTCAAACTTATCTGACAGTGGCAGTGTTTTGAAGCGCAAAAGATTTTTCTTGGTGGTTTTATTGAGATCGAAAAACCGAATGTACTTTTTATGCTCCGGCAGTACCGAATCTTCCACAAAAATAACAAGAAATGCATTCTGGCATTCGTATTCCTGGTCGGGAATACGCCCGCGAGGCTTCATTTCCCGCTTTTCAACAAAAGGAAATCGGTTCTGGCGCGAAATGAATTTATGATATGAATCAATCAGCGCATGTTGCAGTAAAAATTGATCCAGCTCATCCCGCAGCAGTTCATAATATGAGCGCCTTAGTTTTTCAACCTGACTGAGCTCTTCCCTGTATCTCCAGTATGCCAAAATCTTCTCCTAATTAAGAATGCGAATTCCTGCTTTTCATCTATTTTCATGTAATGTTCAGGTAATATATTATCATGAATTATTATAGAGTTAAAGCAGGAAAATCGTATGGCAAGTCAGCTGAGTGCAATTAAAGGAGATTTATTCTAGTTATTTGTTTTCCAACCTTTCGACCAGAAGATAGATTTTTTCACGATAACTGTAGCTCAGAAAGAGCAGAATTAGACTGGCGGCAATTATGACACCTAGCATAACATAATTTTTTTCATACAGTAACGCCCCCTGCAGACTTAAAGCAAAAGTACCGGGCATTCTGCCGATTCCGGCCAGTAAAATAAAGATTTTGATCGGCAGGGTGCTTAAACCAAGCGCCAGACACAGATAGTCTTTGGGAAATCCCGGAAATAAAAACAGGATAAACACGATGATGATCCCCTGGCGTTTGACCAGTCCATCAATTTTTTGAAACTGATGCGCCGGAATCCATTTTCTGACATAACGCTCACCCAGAAAACGGCCGATTACAAAATTCAACCAGGAACCCGCTGTCAGACCGATGCTGGAATAGATAAACCCCGGCAGCGCCCCGAACAGATAACCGCCAATGAATCCGGTCGCTTCGCCCGGCACGGGTGCGAAAATAACCTGAAGAATCTGAATCAAAATGAAAACGGGCGGCGCGCTGGCTCCAAAGGAGGAAATAAGGTGTCTGATTTGTTCCCTATCGGAAAACAATCGGTATAAATCAGTGATCTTTTCCCAGATCGGAATGCGGAACCAAAATCCCAGAAAACCAAAAATAATCAGCGCCAATATAATGGAGATTTTAAATTTATTTGCAGCGGTTGTTAAGGGCATAATTTGATGGAGTGGTTATGCGGGCGGCGGATTCCGATCGAAAGTTGGCTTCTGTTCCGCTCTTATTTCCGTTTTTTATTTTTTAGCCCTATTTTTCTTGCGCCCTAGCGCTTTTTTTCGGGACCACCTTTCAAAAAAACTGATGGTGCCGGAATTATAGGCACGCATTATTTGCTCTTCATGAACCTGAATGCCCTCCGGTCCTGTGACAGCCTCTCTTAGGCATTCTGTCTTGCAGAAACAGACCATGCAGCTTTCCGGGGTATGTCTTAAACCGTCTTTTCCCAGCGGGAAGACATTATCAAGTTTTCCGAAACAGTATGGCGTTTCTTTTTCTCTTTTTGTCATTACTTTTTATGGCTAACCACCTAATTCGTTATGGTGAGATTTCCTGCTCCACCAGCTTGTCGAACTCTCGATTCATGCGTGTAATATAGCCCTGATCCGCGAAACTGAAATAGCGATTATCTCCAATGATCAAATGCTCATGAACGACCATTCCCATCACTTTTCCGGCAAAAACCAGTTGACGGGTAACGGCAATATCTTCTGACGAAGGCTTCGGGTCGCCTGAAGGGTGATTGTGGGCAAAAATAAGGGCAGCGGCATCATGGCTGAGGGCTGCCTGGATGACTTCGCGCGGATATACGCTGCTTGCGGTCAATGTACCTTCTGAAAGCGTCTCGGCAGCAATCACCTCGTTTTTAGAATTTAAAAATATGACTTTGAAAAATTCTCGATTTTTATCTCCAATGCTATGATACAGATAATCAAAAAGCGCCTTTGAATCATTAATGGCATGTTTATGGATGAGTTTCTTTTCGAGATATCTGTCAGCAACGGCTTTGATCAGTTTAATGCCGAAAATGTTTTTGGGACCGATTCCATTGACTTTACCCAGCTCCAGGGAGGAGGCTTCAAGCACCCCTTGCAGTGTCTTAAACCGTTTCAAAGCCTCTTTGGCCGCGCCTTTACAATCTTTACGCGGCATGGCCAAAGTGAGCAGGAGTTCAATAACCTCATAGTCGTGAAAACCATCTAGGCCGCCGGCTAAAAATCGCTGGCGGAGTCTTTTTCTGTGGCCCTCACCTTTATGCTCAGTTTTATTCTCACCTTTGGGCATGGAACTTTTCTCGATTCTAAGTTACTTCGGCGTCAAATACTTTCTATTCGGTTCAGGGTTCAGAGGTTCAGAGGTTAAAAAAAGCAGAAAAAAGTTAGGGTCATTTCGGAAGCTCCCAGCGCAACCCTTGAACCGCTGAACCCGGAACCCTGCTTAATCCTCATCCAACTCCTGTTTGAGCGTACGGGTCATCAACCGGTAAACAGCCTCTTTCGGCTCCAGGTCTTCATAAAGAATGTGATAAATCTCATGGCATATCGGCATTTCAACGCCGAGCTTGCGGGAAAAATTATAAACGGATTTTGCGGTTTTAACTCCCTCCGCGACCATGTGCATTTCTTCCAGTATTTGTTGAAGTTTTTTACCCTGCCCCAGCTTTGTACCGACCATATAGTTGCGGCTCAAATTGCCCGTGCAGGTCAACACCAAATCGCCAAAGCCCGCAAGGCCGGTAAACGTTCTTGGATTGGCTCCCAGATGGAGCCCCAGGCGGCGGACCTCTGTCATCCCTCTGGTAATAAGTGCTGCCCGTGTATTTAGGCCCATTTCGAGTCCATCCAGGATGCCCGAAGCAATGGCAATTACATTTTTAACAGACCCGCCCAGTTCAACACCGATAATGTCATCACTGGTATACACCCTGAAATAGGGTGTCGCAAATATATGCTGCACTATAGAAGCAGTCGCAGAATTCTTGCACGCCACCGTTACTGTAGTGGGCATTCTCAGGGCAACTTCTTTGGCAAAACTGGGGCCTGAAATCACTGCCAGTTGATCTTCATGAACTTCAGGAATAGTCTCTTTGATGACTCCAGACATCGTCAGATGTGTTTTTTGCTCAATGCCTTTCGAAGCAGATGTAACAATTGTCCCCTCCGATAGATGCCCGGGCATTTGCCGGGTCACAGTCCGCATAACATGAGACGGCACCACAACCACGATTAGATTCTTATTCGACACGACGTCGACCAGATGGTTTGAAGCGGATAGATTCGCTGACAGTTGATGGCCCGGAAGATAAAGCTTATTTTCGTTAAATTGCTCAATGTGGTCTCTGACCTCTTTTTCAAACACCCAGAGATGGGTCTGGTATCCCTTGCAGGCCAGCAAATCGGCGATGGCCGTGCCCCAGCTGCCAGCCCCCACAACAGCAATTCTATACTTTTGGGGATCCAATTCGCTGTTAATTCCCATAATCTCTATTCTTCTTTTTCTGCAAGCCTGGCAGCACCGGCAACCTGCTCGTCGGCATCCATGCCCATCAGTTTCACGCCCTGGGTATTGCGGCTAATTACAGATATCGAGTTGACCTGCATTCGAATCACTTTGCCGATATTGGTCATCAGCATCAAATCATCATCTTCTGATACCAGCAGTATTCCTACCACCGGCCCGTTACGTTTAGTGGTTTTTATTGAAATGACCCCCTTGCCGCCGCGTTTCTGAACCGGATATTCATCAATCGAGGTTCGCTTACCGTATCCGTTTGCGGTTACGGAAAACAACGTTTGGCCGTGACTCAGTACTTCCGCCCCCACAATTTGATCTCCTTGGACCAGGCGCATCCCACGAACGCCGGTCGCGACACGCCCCGACGGGCGAACATCGGATTCGTGAAAGCGGATGGCTTTTCCCAAACGGGACCCCAAAAACACATTCAGCGTACCATCGGTAATACGTGCCGAAATCAATTCATCGCCTTCGAGAAGTTTCAACGCAATGATGCCGCCGGAACGCGGCCGGCTGAATGCCATTAAATCCGTCTTTTTAATCACGCCATGTTTCGTCGCCATCAGAACATGATATCCCGGCTCGAATTCTGGCACAGCCAAGACGGTGGTCAGCCGTTCATCTTTTCCAAAATTCAGCAAATTCACAATTGCCTTTCCGAGGCTCATACGGCCGGCCTGGGGCATATCGTAGACTTTACGCCAGTAAACTCTGCCCTGATTGGTAAAGAAAAGAAACGTGTGATGGGTAGAAGCAACAAACAAATGCTCGACAAAATCATTCTCCTTGGTCCCCATCGCTGTTTTGCCTTTGCCGCCCCGGCGTTGGTTTTTGTAAAGTGTGATGGGGTTGCGCTTGATATATCCCCGTTTTGAAATAGTAACGACCATATCTTCTTCAACAATCATATCCTCGATGGTAATTTCTTTGGTCTCTTCAATAATCTCTGTATAACGATCATCGCCAAACTGTTCAGCGATCTCTGTAAGCTCGTCTTTTATAATATTGAGGACCAGTCGCTCACTGGCAAGAATTTCTTTAAACCGGGCGATGTCTTTAAGGATATTTTTGTAATCTTTCTGGATTTTTTCACGCTCGAGCCCGGTCAATCGCTGCAACCGCATATCCAAAATCGCCTGGGCCTGCTTTTCACTCAGACTGAATTTTTTAACCAGCTGTGCTTTGGCCTCCGTCGGTGATTTGGATGCGCGAATCAAGGCCACCACCTCATCCAGATTATCCAAGGCAACCTTTAAACCTTCAAGAATATGGGCCTGGTCTTCCGCTTTGGCCAGATCATAGCGGGTGCGCCGTATGACGATTTCTTTGCGATGCAGAACGAAATATTGCAAGATCTCCTTAAGGTTCAGAATTTCAGGCCGGCCATTGACAACCGCCAGGAATATGATCCCAAAACTGGTTTCCAGACGGGTATGTTTATAAAGTTGATTGATAATCACACCGGCGATCTGGTCCTTCTTAAGCCCCAGTGCAATTCGCATACCTTCGCGGTCCGATTCATCCCTGACAAATTGTATACCTTCGATGTTCTTATCTCGTATTAGTTCGGCAATCTTTTCAATCAGTTTGGCTTTATTCACCTGATAGGGCAGCTCCGTGATGACCAGGGTCTCCCGCTGGGTGCGCTTGTCCTTCTCAACCAGAAGGCGCGCCCTGATACGAAGCGCACCCCTTCCGGTTTGATAGGCAGCTCTTATACCCTCAGTTCCATAGATCATCCCGCCTGTGGGAAAATCAGGCCCCGGCACAAATTCAGTAAGCTCGTCAACCGAAATCTCCGGG
>JASFPY010000084.1:0-7630 GCA_050115755.1 Desulfobacteraceae bacterium
CAGCACTTGAAAAATCGGCAATGGCCTGTTCAAGATTATTCTTTCGAATATTAGCCATCCCTCTGAAAGCCAACATTTCTGCAGCTTGATAATTAGACTCACCAAGGTAGTCACGGAATAATTCATATTCCCACTCAGCAGTCTTTAGCGCATCGTCAACGTAATCCGTCATCAATTGAGAAAGGATAACTTGAGGATCACGTTTAGCTCTAATAGCAAAGATAGTTGTGTTATCTGTCAGTCCATCTTTCGCAAGTTTAAACTGATCCATGGCCCTTTTGAAATTTCCTTGCGCCGATAGCGCAACACCCAGTTGAACTCTTGCCTTCGCAAGTGGCCATGAATCGATTGGAAAATCGGCATGTTGCCATATTCGTATATTAGCCTCACAAAGTTTTATTGCATCTTCAAGGCGACCTTGTCTGATTAGGATTTCACATAGACCTTCAATTAATACGGCTGTAACAATAGAGGAGCTACCTCCGATTGCCAGGGACGCCTTAATACCTTTGCGGGCTTCCAGTTCAGCTTCTACAAATTTTTCTTGCTTCACCAAGTTTCTTATCAATAGGTTTTGGTCATAAAATTCTTGCGTGATGTAACCGCGGTTAGCTTCATATTTTTGAAGAAGTTCGAGGCCTTCTCGCAAATATGGCTCAGCTTCTTCATACTTTCCCAGTGCCTCAAGATATATAGCTTCATTCCTCGCTTTGTTCCATTTCAAGTAGGGGCTATTCCCAGAAAAGGCAAACCTTTTTGATTTTTTTATTTCTTCAAGCGCCTTTAAATTTCCGGACTTACTATAAGCATATAGCAAATTGCCAAAAGCCTGCGCCAAAGCATCTGATCGTTTAACATGCTCTTCCAGAACCTTTATGCCCTTATTTATGTCTCCGGACCAGGCCTCCCAAATTCCATAGACACCCTCGATGACTCTATCTAAGGAGCCACTCTCTTTCATCAGGTGATATGATTCTCTAAGATCTTGAATCCCTTCCCTATTGAGCCCTAAATCAAATTTGGCAGTAGCTCTTTTTTGATAAAACTTGGCCAAGGTGATTTTATTTGATCCTTCGGGTGGCTTTTCGGCAGCACGAGCCTTTAGTGCGGTAATTGCTTTGATGGATTCAGCATCTGGTTTTCCAACATCTTCAAGAATCGTCATAATATCATTGATACTGCGAGGTGGTGGGACAAACGACCGTTTACTCATGGATACAGTGACCTGCTTCGCTTCCTTCAAAGACATTTTTTGTTCAGCACATGAAAACAAGGAAAAAAATGAAAGAAGAGTAAAAATAAAACAAAAGACCAAAAATGCGGTCGAGATCGAATGCTGGATTGTTTGTTTAGAAAGCGGGCAAATTTTTTGCACTTTTGTTGTATCCATGTACTAAGTTTAAAATGAAATTGGCCTTAATTTGTGGTTCAGAAGCTAAAGGTTTATTGTATCTTGGCATAAAACCAAATATCAACCAATTGCTGATTGAGAACACCTGAAAAATGCCAAAAGTACAGATATGCCAAAATATCACAACCCTCATAAATTTAAATACTAAAAGGCAATGGGCCAATAATTACGTGAAAAATTTTATGAAGGAATCTCCGTTCACCAAATAACAAACTTGTATTGCTTTAGTTTTTAACAATAAAAACCGCCGCCGGGGTGCCGAGCGTCGAGACTCTTCGGCACCGCCGGCGGCGGTTTGCTATATTGGGTGTGTTGCTGTCGTTTTTAGACTAGCGCTTTTTCAATTCATGAAATTTGTCGTGCCAGGCGCATTTTTCGCAAAAGACTTCGGTGTCGCTATCTACTACCAGGTTGTCGGATTCAGCAACATCTGAGTTGAAAACAACGCTGTCGCCCTTCAGCTCGAACTCATAGATTTCGTAAGCGTCTTCCGGGTCTTTGACAAAAAAATTCAGACTGCCGCATAGGGGGCATTTCATTTTCAAATAATCCAGTGTTTGGTGTTTTGTTGTTGGTGTTTAGTTTTTGTTATTTAGTATTTGCAACTGCCTGCTTGATTGACGAAAAATTAAACACGACACACTAAACACTTGAAGAATTTGGTTTTACAAATTCTTCAATCTTAATCGACTTTGAAAAACGCCTTCTTTTTGGCCTTGCATACCGGGCATTCATCCGGGGCTTCGTTTTCACAGGTGTAGCCGCAGACGCTGCATACATAGTAGTCGGTTTCTTCCAGGCCATCCATATTATCCAGGGCTTTCTGGTAAAGGTTGGCATGGATCTGTTCGACCGCGTTGGCATACTCAAAGCTGCGCAGGGCGGCTTTGTTGTCCTCGGCTTTGGCGTCTTCGATCATTTGTGGATACATGCTCTTAAATTCGTGGGTTTCACCGGCAATCGCTTCTTTCAGGTTGTCGGCGGTGCTGCCGATGCCTTTTAAGGTTCGCAAATGGGCATGGGCATGCACGGTTTCGGCTTCCGCGGCCGCCCGAAACAGTTTGGCCACCTGGCCATAACCTTCCTGATCCGCCTTTTTGGCAAAAGCAAGATATTTGCGGTTGGCCTGGGATTCACCGGCAAATGCTTCTCTTAAATTGTCTTCGGACTTGCTCATTTTTCAAATTCCTCCTTTTTCATTTTAGAAGCTATCTAAAATGGGTTGAGCCCGTTTTCTGTCGGATCGCTGGTCCATTAAGAATAAAATCAGATATTTTAACGGGCACAACGGGCTCAACCGGCCAACCTAAAACTTGACCACAAATTTTAGACAGCCTGCAATTAATTAAAAAAGCATCTCTTATATAATCTTAAATATGATTAAAGTTGCTTTGGTTTATACCAGGGTTAGTGCTAAAACAAGTTTTATGCCAAAAAAAAGCGGAACAATGAAATGAAGCTGATACTAATTTAATATCAGGAGGTTATCCGATAATTAATCTGCAGTATATCAAATACATCAATCGCCGGGATTGCCCCTAAATGAGACAGTTTGTCTCACCTTTTCTGTTTCCAGCAAAGTTTTTATTTTGAAATCATCGGCTCAGAACAGTCGCTCAAAGCCTTCTGCCGGCTTAGATGCCCCGGTCATCTTTATGAATCAAAACTGTCTCATGAAACAGATGAAATCAGGCGGCTTTCTGAGCCTGTTTTTCAGCCTGCTTCTCCCGCAGAGCCGCGTGGGCCGCTGCCATCCGCGCAATGGGAACCCGGAATGGCGAACACGATACATAGGTTAAGCCCAGTTCGTGGCAAAGCTGGATGGAGGTCGGGTCGCCGCCGTGCTCACCGCAGATGCCGCATTCCAGATCCGGATGTTTTTCCCGTCCTTTGGCCACAGCGATTCGCATGAGTTCTCCCACGCCATCCCGGTCAATGGTGGCAAACGGATTATTCGGTAAAATGCCGCGATGGATGTACTCCATTAAGAAGCCGGCTTCGGCATCATCTCTGGATATCCCGTAAGTGGTCTGGGTCAGATCGTTGGTGCCGAAGGAGATAAATTCGGCATATTCGGCAATCCCATCCGCCGTCAGGGCCGCCCGCGGGATTTCGATCATGGTTCCGAATTTATAGCTGACCTCAACACCTTGCTCGTCCATCACCTTTTTGGCCTCGGCTTCAAGGGCCTCGCGCTGAATTTTCAGTTCGTTAACATGGCTGGTCAATGGAATCATCACCTCGGGGTGCACGTCCACTCCTTCTTTGACCACCATGCAGGCGGCTTCGAAAATCGCGCGCACCTGCATGGTGGTCAGCTCCGGAATATGAATCCCCAGGCGCACACCGCGCATCCCCAGCATGGGATTGGCTTCGTGCAGGCTTTTCGCGCGTTTGAGAATGTGTTCTTTCATGCGGATCTGCTCCAGCAAATCATCGATCTGGGCGAGGTTCCGGGCACTCTGCAAGCGAATTTTTAAATCAGCCGTATCATGCATGAGGTCAAACGGGTTGGGCAAAAATTCGTGCAACGGCGGGTCAATCAGACGGATAATCACCGGCAACCCGTCCATCACGCGAAACAGTCCGATGAAATCCTCGCGCTGCAGCGGCAAAATCGTATCCAGCGCCTCCTGGCGTTCGCGCGCCAGATCGGTCATGATCATTTTCTGGACATGCGGCAGACGATCGGACTCAAAAAACATGTGCTCGGTGCGGCAAAGCCCGATGCCCTGAGCGCCGTATTCACGGGCTCTTTCGGCATCCCTGGGGTAATCCGCATTGGCCCAGACGCCCAGGCGGCGGAATTCATCGGCCCAGGACAACAGTTTCAGCAGCCAGGGGTCTTTGATATCGGGCACCATGGTTTCCAGCTTGCCCAGATACACCTCCCCGGCCGTGCCATCGATGGAGAGCCAATCGCCTTCTTTTATTTCCGCGGTTCCCACACTCATCCTGCGATTGGCCAGATCAATTTCAAGAGTGGCAACCCCTACAACGGCCGGCTTGCCGAACTGCCGGGCGACCAGGGCTGCGTGACTGGTGCGCCCGCCGCGACTGGTCAAAATGCCTTCGGCGGCCAGCATGCCGTGGACATCGTCGGGTTTGGTCTCCGGTCGAACCATAATCACATCTTTGCCCAGCTCTTTGGCCCACTGTTCGGCACGATCGGCATCGAAAGCCACGATACCGACCGCAGCCCCCGGAGACACGTTCAGCCCTTTTGCTAAAAAGGCTCCCGAATTCCGGGCATTTTGCTTGGCCTGAACATTAAACTGGGGGTGCAAAAAAAAGTCGATTTGCTCCGGGCTTACGCGCATCACCGCTTCTTCTTTGGCAATCAATCCCTCCTCGGCCATATCGGCGGCAATCCGCACCGCTGCCTGGGCGGTGCGCTTGCCGTCACGGGTTTGCAGCATCCACAGTTTGCCGGTTTCGATAGTAAACTCCACATCCTGCATTTCGCGATAGTGTTTTTCCAATTTCATGCAAATCTCTTCAAACTCGGCAAAGGCCTCCGGCAGCTGCGTTTTCATCTCCTGAATATCTTTTGTAATGCGAATCCCGGCCACCACATCTTCGCCCTGGGCGTTGGTCAGATAATCGCCTTCGATCTGCTGCTCGCCGGTGGAGGCATTGCGCGTCATGGCCACCCCGGTGGCGCTGGTATCGCCCATATTGCCGAAAACCATGGTAACGATGTTCACCGCGGTCCCCAGGTTGTGTTCAATGCCGGCGGCATTGCGATAGTCAACGGCACGCTTGCCGTTCCAGCTCTTAAAAACCGCTTCGGTCGCCTTTCTTAATTGGACAAGCGGATCAGTAGGAAATTCACGATGGGTGTGGTGCCTGTAAATTCTTTTAAATTCTTTGGTGACAGCCTCCCAGTCAGCGGCTGTCAAATCAGCATCACTACCCACCCCCGCTTTCCTGCGGGCGCGAGCGATCACTTCTTCAAAGGGCTCGTCGGGAATACCCATAACGACACTGCCGAACATCTGAACCAGTCGTCGATAGGAGTCGTAGACGAACCGCTCATCTTTGGTCAGTTTGATGATGCCTTCAAGGGTATCATCGTTGAGCCCGATATTGAGTACGGTATCCATCATGCCGGGCATGGAAAACTTTGCGCCTGAGCGACAGGAGACCAGCAGGGGATTATTCGGATCGCCGAATTTTTTGCCGGTAGCCGCTTCGACCGTATTTAATGCCTCCAGGACCTGTTCCCACATTGCCGCGGGGAAATTTTCACCGGCCGCAAGATAGGCATTGCAGGCTTCGGTCGTCACCGTAAACCCGGGCGGCACCGGGATACCGATACGCACCATTTCCGCCAGATTGGCGCCTTTTCCGCCCAGAAGCCCGCGCACCGCCTCCCAATCATCTGCCACATGTTTTTGGGCCTGATCCAATTCATCAAAAAGATAAACCCACTTGTATTTGCTGCTCATTGTTTGCACCTCCGAAAGAAAAGACGA
Organism: Desulfobacteraceae bacterium; assembly: GCA_050115755.1. Taxonomy (GTDB): domain Bacteria; phylum Desulfobacterota; class Desulfobacteria; order Desulfobacterales; family JAHEIW01; genus JAHEIW01. The sequence continues at coordinate 5,890 of JASFPY010000084.1, forward strand.
GTTTATGTTTCGAAGATCAAAACGAATCGGATGCCACTCTCTGATCTCGTGTGTTTTTTAGGCTCGGGCAGGTATTGGCTAGAAGCGGCTTCCGGTGAGATAGATAGAGCTTATGCCGGCGGCATCCATTCCGATAAAAACAATTAACCCCGCTTTAAGTCAAGTATTTTCTTGGCTCGTCATTCCGTTTCACGGTTGCTCAAAATGCTGCAATGCTTGATCGGGTCGGCTATTGTTTCCATCACTTCTGCCCGTTTAAGGGCTCTGTGTTGGATTAAGAGCAATTTCTTGACAAAGGGCAAACATTTCTCATACAAAAGCTATTCAGTAACACCAAATAGGCTGGAAGGCTGGCAAAAGCTCGTAGCTCATAGCTCACAGCTGATAGGCTGGAAGGCAATAAAGATGGCAGGTGCAGAATTCCGGAAGCTTTTAAGCCTCATAGCTTTCTGGCTTCCCAGCTTTATAGCTTTCTATCCGATCTATGAGCTGTGAGCTAATATTGCTTTCCAGCATCCTGGCCCAGTTTAAACACTGAAGAGGCAACCAAATGACACAGCTTCTTGCCGATCGGCGGGACATCGATTTTGTTCTCTACGAACAATTAGAGATTGAAAACATTTTAAAAACCAAAAAGTACAGTGACCTGAACCGTAAAATGTTCGATATGGTCATTTCCGAAGCCCGGAATTTAGGAATTAAGGAAATTTATCCCTCCTATAAGGAAGGAGACCGCGAGGGGGTAAAATTTGAAAACGGTAAGGTTACGGTCCCGCAATGTTTTCACCGTCCCTACGGGCTTTTTGTGGAAGGCGAATGGATTGCCATGGCCGAAGACCCGGAAGTGGGCGGTCAGGGGTTTCCGGCAATCATCCGTCAGGCGGCCTTCGAGTATATCTCCGGGGCGAATTATGCAATGGGCGCCTTCGGCGATCTCGGACACGGTACCGCTAAAATGATTGAGCTTTTCGGTACGCCCAAACAAAAAGCACTGTTTTTAAAAAAGGTCTATTCCGGCGAGTGGGGTGGCACCATGCTGCTCACCGAGCCCGGCGCCGGTTCGGATGTAGGCGCGTTAACCACAACGGCTGTTAAAAATTCGGACGGGACTTACTCTATTTCGGGCAACAAGATCTTTATCACATGCGGCGACCACGATTTGACGGAAAATATCATCCACCCGGTTCTGGCCCGCATCGAGGGTGCACCCCCGGGATCCAAAGGAATATCGTTGTTCATCGTGCCCAAAATCTGGGTCAATGATGACGGCAGTCTGGGTGAGCCCAACGACATCGTCTGCAGCGGTGTCGAAGAAAAACTGGGCCTCCACGGCAGTCCCACCTGCAGTATGGATCTGGGCGGTAAAGGAAAATGCCGCGGCCTTTTACTCGGGGAGGAAAACAAGGGTCTGATGATCATGTTCCACATGATGAACGAGGCCCGGCTGAATGTCGGCGCCCAGGGTTTTTCGGCCGCCTCGGCCGCTTATTTATATGCGGTCGACTATGCCCGCGAAAGATTGCAAGGAAGGGATATCGAAGCCGGCAAAGATCCGGCGGCGCCCCAGGTGCCGATCATTTGCCACCCGGATGTCAGGCGCATGCTGTTGCAGATGAAGGCATATGTGGACGGTATGCGCAGCTTTGTCTATTATGTCGCCTATTGTTTTGACAAAAAATCCAGCGCGAAAACCGCAGATGAAAAACAACGCTACAATGATTTCATTGAATTATTGACACCG